>JAJYJR010000095.1 GCA_021789355.1 Chloroflexota bacterium
CGGGTGGTCAAGCGCAAGATGTCGGAGTTCGGCGTCAAGCGCGCCGTCCATCGCGCCTGGCCCTGCCCGACCCTGCCGCCGGCCGACGCGGTCAGGGTCCTCGCTCCGCCCTACGTTAGCGGTATTGGGTTTAACCGGCAGTGCTCCGCACTCCTCGCACCTCCGCTCGACCCACTGGGAATGATCACGTCAAGCGGCCCCCACCGTGATCACTACACGCTCAGGGGTGGGGCCAGATCTGAACGCCATTCCCACGCCGATGTACTGCGCCCGTCCGCCCCGGCTGGAGGGACGAGCCGGCATAGCCCGGACAGGCGGAGGCCGGGAGCGAGAGGAGGCCGCGGCTGGCGAGATCCTGACCCTTGCCGCCGACGGAAAGGGTCTGACCCCATCCTTGATGAGGTCGGTTTGGTCGGGAGAGAGCTTGACCGCGCGGAACCGACTTCATCGCCAGCGGTCGCGGGGCGGAGTGCGAGAGAAAGTTTGCTGGAGCCTTGACCTCTCGATTGAGCCGGCAGCCAGGTCGTGACTGAGCTACCTCACGGCTGTAACGTCGTGGTCGTGGACTCCTCGGCCTGGACCCCGTTCGCGATCCGACCGTCTGGGTGGACTCCACCGGGCGGCTCACCAAGCTGACATGGTGTCAGCGCGGTGCGCGGCCGATGTCCGGTGCGCGGCCGATGTCGATGCGCCCAACCCCTCCCCTGACTTCGTGACGCCGCTTGCGGGCCACGGCAGGGGCGACAGCGAGATCGCAACGGCCCTTCGCCCGCGTGCCGGTGTTGGTCGTTTCCGTGGAGGGAGCGCGGGCATGGGCGCTCGACGAGACCGTCGCAGAAGCTACTGGTTCGCCCCCGGACCACTCGCGACGTACTGGTTGACGGTCACGTTGTCGAGGACGACCTGCTCGCCGGGTGTTGGGTAGAGCCAGCCGGAGTCGTTGACGGCGAAGATCGAGGTGATCGTGGCGCTCGGATGGCAGGCCACGATGGCTTGCCACGTCACCGCGTACTTTGCTCCGCATCCGCCGGTGTTGTCCCAGTTGGTGCCCGTCATCCCGTCGAGGTGGGCCCACGTGTTGGCCGCCCAGGTCAGCGGACGCAACACAGCGTTTCCTCCGTCGCTGAACATGACGACGAGCCGCGGCGATCCGCCGCTCGCGCCCGTCTCGTTGGCGTTGAACTCGAAGGAGAAGCCGATGAGGTCGGTTTGGTCGGGGCGAGAGATTGCCTGCGCGGAACCGACCTCATGAGCGCCTTCAGGTCCTCCAACATCAGGCGCATGCCGTCAGCGCCGCCCGCCACGCGAAGTACGACCGCCACGGCGCGAGGATGGTCGGAGCGGTGGCCTCACCCGGGGTCATGCGCTCCACGATGCCTGTCCTGTCGGACTGACGCTCGCGCGCCCACTTTGGCGCTGCGGCCGAGCGCGCGGGAGCGAACCGCGGTGAGCCTCGGTTCGCTCCCGATGAATGACGCGGAAGAGGTTCGCCTGTGACGGCGACCCGACTTCGACTGCCGTCTTCCGGACCTCGGCCCCCTCCCCCACCACCTCCTGCGGAAGATGCCCAGTTCAGCGGCTGACGCGGAGCCGGAGCATTCCACGGGTGAAGCCGCCGGGAGACACCGGGCGTTGGAGAGGCGACAGCCCACGGCCAGCGGGAGCGGCGGCGCCCGAAGCGCCACATGGGGTCACCATCCTCCGCATAAGGCGCCGGGCGAGGGCCACCTCGAGATCGCGGCAGATCTGCTCAGCGCCCGAACCGGCGGGCGTCGCTTGGGCTGTCGGCGGCCAGTGAATCTGTCCGCGTAAGCGGCCAGTGAATCTGTCACCGGTTGCGTCTCGAGTATCGCCGACGCCAGGGGTGATCGGCGGCTGGCGGGCGCCGCATGGTTGCCCCGGGTGCGCCTGTAGGATGGGAGTCGGCGAGCAGCCCGAGATCGAGGTCGGGCTGGCCTTCGGCCGCTCGCGGGAGGTGCCGGGCGCGCAGCTGTCCCGGATCGGGCGGCGCCGGCCGGACCGGATAGAGCGCCTGCTCGTGGCTGACCCACAGGCTGCCGTCGAGCCGCTCCTGGAGGATGACCCGCCGGCCGGCCCACGATCGACCGTCTCGGCGGCGCGGCAGCTGGAGCGGCCCGCCGGGCCAGCTGAGCGTGGCATCGTTGGCGACCCGGCGCGGGTAGTGGAAGCAGAACACCACCTCCGGCGCCAGGCCCTCTGGCATCGCTCGCCAGGCGGGCTGCTGATCGGCGGCCGGAACGGCGAACCGCCGGTTGTGCCGGGGCAGGTACGCGGCGAGGACCGCGTTCGCCTGCTCGAGGGTCTCCGCCCGGGCGAGCCGCAGCTCGCTGATCAGGCGGTCCTGGAACGTCCCCCAGACCCGCTCGATGCGGCCCTTGGCCTGTGGGCTCCGGGCCCCGATCCAGCGGATGTCGAGCTCCTCGAGCGCCCGTCCGACCTGGGTGAGCGAGCGCTTCCCGGTGAGCTGCTCGGTGAGCGTGGGGGCCCGGTTCGACTCGCGCACGAAGATCCCGTGGCGGTCGGAGTACAGGGCACCCGGGAGTCCGTAGCGGTGGGCCGTCTCGGTGAGCATGGTGAAGTAGCCCGCGGCGTCCTCGGCCTCCCGGAAGGTGGCGCCGGTCATCCGGCTCGTCGCATCGTCGATGCCGCCCACCAGGGTGAGCACGGGACCCCGGCTCTCCAGCCAGTCGTGGCGGCTGCCGTCGACCTGGAGCAGGAGCCCCTCCTGGGCCATGCGGTCACGCCGGCTGCGGTGCTTGGCTCTCCGTCGCCGGCGGACCGGGGCAAGGCCTGCCTCGTCGAGGATCCGGCGGAGCGTGCGCTCGGGGATCGTGATCGCCTCGCGCTCCGCGAGCAGCTCGGCGAGGTGGGCTCGGTTGACGCCCGCGTAGGTCGTGCGGGCGAGCTCGACGAGGCGCTCGCGCAACTCGTCGGGGGTCCGGTGGCCCGGCGCCCGCCCACGGTTGCCGTGGACGAGCCCGGCGAGCCCGTCGCCGCGGTACGTCGCCAGCAGCCGCCGCACCTGGCGCACCGACAGCTCAAGGATCCGCCCTGCCTCGTCGGCACTGATCCGGCCCGCGTCGAGGTGCTGCAGGACATAGAGGCGCCGCTGCGCCCGGGCATCCACGATGATCGTCTCCCTCGTTTCCATGGGACCGAGGGTGACAAAATCACTGGCCGCTTACGGGGTGACACTTTCACTGGCCGAGGACACGGGCGTCGCTTGGGCTTGACTTTTCGCGCGGCATCACCACCCTTCCGCTGCTCGTGGTCTGCACGGGCATTCGGTTGGGGAGCTGCAAAGGAGAAGAAGCCATGTCCTACCACGACGGTGTCGAGTTGATCGACCAGAACATCCGCATCCCCGCACAGCACCACGCCGCGCTCGCGGCAGCGTTGGCGGAGGGCGACTTCGATCCCGACGGGGACGACGTCTCCTCTGCCTTCGGCCAATACGATCTGGAGCCGATCTTCGAGGACGAGACAGACGACGTCATCTATCTCGAGCAGACCTGGGCGCCCGAGAGATTCGCGGGCGAGGACCTGTTCCGGGCGCTGGCGCCGTACGTCGCCCCCGGCAGCTACCTCGTGTTCCACCAACGCTCGTACTGCTGCGGAGAGTCCGACGAGTGGACCGAGAAGGTCCTCTTCGATGGCCAGGGCGGCTACACGAAGCTCCTGGGCACGGTGGTCTTCGAGGACAGGACCGAAGCAATCTCCGCCTGATCAGGACGCGAGCCAATGTCCCGGCGACCTTCCCTGCATGCTGCAGCCGCGCCAGGGTCCATCCATCCTTCGCACCCCGTGCGGACACACTTGCGGGGCCAGCTGATGGGGTCTTCGCCCTGGAGCGACGCACGCCAAGCTCGCGTCGATAGCGAACGCCTGCGTCGCGCACGCGTCCCGCGGGGCGGCCCCCGCGTACGGGGGCGACGCCAGGGTCCGGTGCGCGCCCCGCCCCGGCGCCCCCAAACTCCCCCGCGTGGCTGCGGCAAGATGCTGCGCCCGGGCCCCGGACCGCTGCGGGGCAGGCTCGTCCGAGCCCCCGCGGGTAGCTCACCGCGTTGTGATCCGCGCTCTGGACGCCGGCAAGCGGACAGCCGGTCCCTGAGCCTTCAGGAGCGGGCGCCCGCGCCAGCCAGCAGCGCGACGCGAATCTCGCGCGCGTCACGCACCTGCCGCCGGCAGCGCCGCCACGCTCTTGCGTTTCCCGCCGCTCCTGTACGTACTGCTCGGCGAGCCTCTCTTGCGGGCTGACGGCGGAGGCGGAGGTGCAGCAGCATGGACCCCAGTACCCTGGCCGGGATCCTCATCGTGGCGGCCATCGCGTTGGCTGCCTGGACGCGTGGCGCCAAGGACTCACCCGCTGACGATCCACCCGCCCGAAGGGTGGTGGTTGAGGAGCTCGACGCTGCCGGGCACGTCACCCGTCGGGTGGTCCTGTAGCAATGGATCCGTATCGGGTGCTCGGGATCCCGCCGTCGGCGAGCGCGGCCGAGCTGCGCGCGGCCTACCGGCGCCAGGCCCGCCGCCGCCATCCCGACCACGGCGGCTCCACCGAGGACATGGCGCGCCTGAACGCCGCCTATGCCGCCCTGCGTAACGACCGGGCTGGCAGGGCGCCTGCCGGGAAGGAACGGGCTGGAACCCCCACACAGGACGCCCCGGCGCGCTGCAGCCCGCCCGACCAGCGGCACGCCGGGGCAAGCGCGTGGGCCGCAGGGCGGCCCGCCCTCGAGCAGCACTTGGACCAAGAGGCCGCGGTCGTTGCCTGGCTCGCCCTGCTCGTGGCCGCCGGCGTGCTGGTGCGGCTCGTCGCGGTGCTGCTGGGACCGCCTCTCGACAGCTCCTACTTCCTCCAGCTCTGGGCAGCCGTCATGCTCGCCTGGCTGGCGCACGACGAATGCGGCCGTCCGTGGCGCTGAGCTCGATGGATCGATGCTCCATGGTGGAGCCCGGACGCGCGGGCTGGCGCGCCTCTCAGGTCGGGCGCGCGACGCTCACCGAAGTGGCGGACTTTCTGGTGCGGGGAATCACCACAGCCCTTGACCTGCGAGCGCCGACGTCGAAACTCTCGCGTGCCTTCCAGCGACGACCTCCCGCGCCCGCCCGTCTCCCCCGACGCCGGCCGGCTGCGCCCTGTGCCGACTCGACCCGATGAGATGGGCGCCGCCGGCAGGCAGCCCGAAGACCGACCGCGGGGCTGGACAGATCGGAAATCCTGCCCAGAGTCCAGCCATGACCCGCGACGACTACCCGCTCCTGCTCTCGGTAGAGATGGCCGCCAAGGCCCTGGGCGTGCCTGCCGCAACGCTCTGGTCGTGGTGCCGCGAGGGTCGCATCCCCTACCTCCCCGCCGGCCGTCGCTACTACATCCCCAGGGAGGTCCTCTTCCCCTCCTCGGGAGACTGGCAGGAGAGCTGGGTGGGCGCGCAGACCCGGTGGCCCGCACATGAACCTGACAGGACGCCACGCCCCCAAGCGGCGCCGCCACGGCGAGGGGACGGCGCTGCGGCGCAGCGTGCGGCGGGGCGACGACCATCGGCGCCACAAGCCCTACGTAGTGGCGATCTCGCTGGGGACCGACCCAGTGACTGGCAAGCGGCTTCGGCGGTCCTTCTACGGAGCAACCCCCGCCGAGGCACGGCAGCGCGCCGACGACTGGCTCCGTCAGGCGGCCCCCGCCGATCCTGACGAGCGGCCCGACCCGACCGTCGGGGAGATGCTCGATCGCTGGCTGGAGGACGAGCGCCGCGCGGTCAAGCCCGGGACCTACGACCGCTACGAGGTCACCGTCCGCCGCTACCTCACGCGCGACCTGGGCGAGATCCCGCTGCGCGACCTCAAGGCGGCCCAGATCCGGGCGGCGATCCCTCTCTGGGGACCGGCGCACAACCAGTGGTACGCCTTCCACCGCCTGCGGGCGGCGCTCGCCTGGGCGCTCCGGCAGGATGACCTCGCGGAGCTGCTCCCCCGTAACCCCTCCGACGGGGTGCGCGCCCCGGCCAAGCCCAAGGGCCGGGTGGCCCCGGTGATCGGGCCGGAGCGGGCCCGGGCGATCCTCGCCGCGATGGCAGACGATGTCTACGCGGCCCTGGCGGTGGTGCTCGTGGCCCTGGGCCTGCGACGGGGCGAGGCCCTGGGGCTGCGCTGGCGGTACGTCGACTTCGAGGCCCGCACGATCAAGACACCCTACCAGCTCCTGCGGACGCCCACGAAGTTCCGGACCGCGGAGGAGACCGAGGCCGGCATCCTGTTCCGGCTGGTCGAAGTGAAACGGGAGCGCAGCGACCGGCTCATTCCCTTCGGTGACGTGGTGGAGGCGGCCCTCCGCGCGCGCCAGGCGGCGCAGCTCCGCCAGCGCGCCGCCTGTGGCGCTGCCTGGCCGGACAGCGACCTGGTCTTCACCGATGAGGAGGGCTACCACCTCATCCGCAACACCGTCAGCAACCACATCCAGGCGACCCTCGAGCGCGCGGGCCTGGGGCACCTGCGCCTCCATGACCTGCGCCACGGGGCCTCGACCCTGCTCAGCGTGGTGGGCGCGCCGGAGCGGATCAAGATGGGCATCCTGGGCCATACCCGCCCCCAGCAGTCGATCGACTACACCGGTTTCGTCCCGGAGGAGGCGCGCCGGGCGGTGAACGCGGTCGAGGGGCTGCTCACCCCAATAGATGCGCCCCCGTCGTGGCCAAATGGTTGCCCGGATGGTTGCCCGGACCTTCGAGATGCGTCACCTACCAGAGATGCGATCACGTGCGCACCACAAGATGTTGTGCCCTGAAGGGCATAGGGCACTACATATGGTGGTGCTGAGGCGCACAACAGGAGGTTGGGAAAAGAGAGAGAAGGGGGTGGTACCGCATATCGGATTCGAACCGATGATCTCCGCCTTGAGAGGGCGGTGTCCTGGGCCTCTAGACGAATGCGGCGCACGCCTCGTCGCGGGGCGCGGCGAAGCGGCGCGAATGGTACCACAGCGGGCAGGCCAGCCGGCCCGGGTGGGATGAACGCGTTGCGGTGCCGGGCGTTGCGGTGCCGGGCCGTCCGCGTATCGCTTCAAGTGTTGCCTGGCCATGTCGTCGGGCGCAGTTGGCAGCGCGCGGCGCCGGGGGTCGGCCGCCGCCGGGCGTTGCGGCGCCGGGGCCAGCGGCACGGGACCTTCCCAGCCACCGCCGCAGTCGAAGCGGAACAGCGGGGGCTGCGAGGCACTCAAACGTGGGTGCCTCGGGTCCACGGACCCGAGGCGCGTGCTGCGACCGATGCTGACGCTCCTCCGCGCCGCTTCACCCCGCTGGCGAACACTTCAAGTGATATGGCAGCCCGCTGGTCGAGGGTGGGCTCGGGGACCTGTTGTTCCGCCGCGTCATCGGCGACGCGAGACCCAGGGCGCCCGCGAGACCCCCAAGCGCGGCAAGACCTCGAGCGCCGGCACGGCCGAAGCCTCCGGCGCGGACCACCGACCGAAGCCGCCGGCGCGGCATCCGGCACGGCCGAAGGCATCCGGCACGGCCGAAGCCTCCGGCGCGGCATCCGGCACGGCCGAAGGCATCCGGCACGGCCGAAGCCTCCGGCGCGGCATCCGGCACGGCCGAAGCCTCCGGCGCGGACCACCGGCAGAAGCCGCCGGCGCGGGCCACCGGCCGAAGCCGCCGGCGCGGGCCACCGGCCGAAGCCGCCGGCGCGGGCCCGCCGATGCGGCCTACAGCCGGTGCGATTCCAGGAAGAGCCGGACGGCCTCCGCCACCTGCGTGAAGCTCTCGGACCCGATCACCAGGCCGTAGTGCGAGTGGGCACCGAACGGTTCGTACCGCGCGCCCAGCCACGCCGCAAGCCGCTCGCTGTCGGGCTCCGGGAACCAGCGATCGAGACCACCGCCGACGACCAGCGTCGGCACGTTCGCCAGACGCTCGCGATCGACCGGCACGCCCCGCAGCATGGCGCGACGCGCGACGCCGGACTCGCGACCCATCAGGTGCTGGACCCGCAGCACGTCCTCGATGGTGAGGTCCGGGTTCTGGCGGCGCAGCTGTTCCGGCAGGGACTGCCAGCCGACCAGCTCGCGGCCGAACGCGTCCGGGATCTCCCGGATCGCGTGCGGTCGCGGCGCGACCCACAGTTGCGCCGGCAGGGCGGCGCCGATCAGGACGAGTCCCGCCACGTGCCGCTGCTCGGCCGCGCGCATCGCGATCAGGCCGCCCATCCCGTGTCCGACCAGCACCGGGTTGGGGGGGATGTGGTCGAACGCCGCCAGCACGTCCGAGACGTACGCGTCGAAGTCGATTCCCGACACGTCGGTGGTGTCCGACCAGTAGTGGCCGCGCAGGTTGACCGCGTGGCCCTCCCAGCCGCGGTGCGCGAAGTAGCCGAGGTAGCGCTCCCACAGCCACGACCCGCCGAGCTCGCCGTGCACGAGCAGCAGCGGCCGCCGCCGGGATCGCCGCTCCGGCAGCCACGACTCGATGTACACGCCGCGATCCTCGAGGACGACCTCGTCCTTGCGGATCGGGCGCTCCGGCGGGTTCACCACTCGTGCGGGTTCAGCACCAGGCCGGTGACCTGCTTGGGGTAGAAGTACGTCGACTTCTGCGGCATCACCTCACCGGCGGCCGCGACGCTGAGCACGTCGTCGACCAGCGTGGGATCGAGCAGGAACGCCGCGACGCCTTCCCCCCGGTCGACCATCGCGAGCGCCTCATCGGCATCCTTCGTGTACGCGATCCGGCCGCCCCCTGCGGTCGCGGCGCGGTCCACGTCGAACAGCCGCTCGAGGGCGACCGCCAGCAGGTTCACGTCGAGCCAGCGCAGCGCCGAGGACGCGGCGGGATCGAGAAGCGGCTCGAACGCGGCGGGCCGCACGTGGAGTATCGCGGCCTGCCCGCCGGTCCAGAGGCCGAGGCGATGAGGGCGCGCTTCCGGCGATCCCGCTCCCGCCCCCGCGCCCTCCGTCTGCCCGGTCCGGGCGGGACCGAACGCCTCGATCAGCGCGTCGGGGGTCGGAAGCCGCTCCACGTCGAACAGCGCCGCGGCGGCCGTCAGCAGGGCCTCGCCGGCGAGCCCGTCCCGCACCACCCGGTGCGTCGGGAGCACGGTCAGGGGCTGGTCGACCGGAAGCAGGAGCGCGAGCAGGTAGTCGAACGGCGCCAGCTCGCAGAGCGCTCGATCGCGATGGCGCTCGTCGTGGTAGCGGAGGGCGGTCTCGTAGCGGTGGTGCCCGTCGGCGATGGTCAGAGGTCCGGCCGAGGCCGCCCGCAGCAGCTCGTCCGCCGGCGGGCCCAGGGCCGGATCGTCGGCCGGGAGCTGCCAGAGCCGATGCCGCACCCCCTCGTCGTCGGTGAGGTCCACCTGCGGGTCGGTGTGGCACACGCCCTCCAGCGAGCGCATCGCGGCACCGTCCGGGTCGGCGAACATCAGCACGACCGGGCTGGCGTTCGTCCCCGTTGCGCGGAGCAGCCGGTACCGGTCCTCCTTGGGTGCGCTCAGGGTGCGCTCGTGGGGCAGCACGCCGGACGCGGGGCCGAGCTCCTCCACACGGAGCCGGGCGAAGAACCCGCGCTGCACCCGGTGCTCCGTCGTCCCGGGCACGGTGTAGGCCTCTTCGTACACGTAGACCGACGGCTGGCGGTCCTTGCGCAGGGTGCCGTCCGAGCGCCATGCCGCCAGGTCGCGGGCCGCGCGGCGGTATCGCCCGTCCGGCGGGTCACCGGGCTCGTCGAGCGGGAGATCGAGGCGGACGACATTCCGCGGGTGGCGGCGGGCAAGGGCACGCTGCTGCGCCGGCGAGATCACGTCGTATGGCGGGCTCACCAGGTCGCGCGGGTCGCCGGCACCGGCGTCGTACCGGAGCGCACGGAAGGGTCGGAGTTCGGGCACGGGACGTCATGGTACGACACGGGGTGGTAGCCTCGCGACCGATGGTGAGCGGCGACGGATCGGCACCGCACGGCGCGGCCCGTGCGGTGGGGCACGACGGCGTCCGCGACCACGCCGGGTGCGGGCACGGCGCGGCCCGTGCGGTGGGGCACGACGGCGTCCGCGACCACGCCGGGCGCGACCGATGACCCATCAGGGGCACCGCGGGACAGTCGCCGCGCTGATGGGTGCGCTGCTGCTTCTGGGCGCATGTGCCGGCCCCCCCATACCCGCCACGCCCCAACCCGCGACGGGGGTCTTCTACGAGCTCGCGATCCTGGGCGGATCGACGGTGAAGCTGACCAGCGGAGACCCGGGGTGCAGCCAACCGGACATGATCCCGTACGCCATCCACGCACAGGTCCGCCTGCCGGCAACCGCATCCCAGCTGACGGACGTGTACCTGTTCACCTGGGCCGACCGCGACACCTGGAACCGGGGGGCGGTAGCGTTCGACTCCTGCCGGGCGGAGTACGCCGCGTCCCGGTCGGCCGCCGGTCGGACCGTCGACGAGCTGGACGTCAGCCCTTACCGCGCGTTCGGCGCCGGATGGTCGCCGGCCCTGAAGAGCGCGCTCCAGCAGGCGATGACCGAGGCGGCGGGAAACGGCGGCTGAGCCCACGGGGTGCCGTCGCACCCGCGGAGCCGCCCCGATCGTGCGTCACCAGCGGCAGCGTGGCCACCGCGCCGGAGCGGCCACCGGCAGCGAAACCAGCGGCAGCGCGGCCACCGCGCCGGAGCGGCCACGGCACCGGGCACGGGTGGTAGGCTCGGGCGATGGACGACCGCCCCTCGGACCAGCGGCACGCCCCGACCCCACAGGCACTCCTGCTGGCGCTCCGGCGGACGGGTCCCCTGAGCCCGGACGGGCTCGCCGCCCAATTCCGGATGAGCCGCACCGCGGTGCTCCAGCAGTTGCGGACGCTGGCCGCGCAGGGCCTGGTCGAGCGGCGCAGCCTGCGACACGGTGTGGGCAGACCCCGACACCTCTACGATGTCACGGAGCGCGCCCAGCCGTTCCTGCCCGCCAGTTACGACCGCCTGTCGATGAGCCTGCTCGGGGCCGTGCGCGACGTCGGCGGTGCCGACCTCGTCAACCAGGTGTTCGAGGCGCGGCGCGCATCGCAGGCTCGGGCAATCCGCGAGCGGCTCGCGGCGCGTGGTCTGTCTGACGCGCCCCTTGCCGACCGGGCGCGGGAGCTGACGGTCATCCAGGCCGAGCAGGGCTACGTCTGTGAGCTGCTGGACGACCACGGGCTCCGGCTGGTCGAGCACAATTGCCCGATCCGCCAGGTCGCCTCGGAGACGCCCGCGGCCTGCGACGCCGAGGCCCGGCTCTTCAGCGAGGTCCTGGGCATCGAGGTGGTGCGGGAGCGACACATCGCGTCAGGGGCTCGCTGCTGCGAGTATCGGCTGGTCGAGGGATCGCCGGGTCGAGGCTGACGGCAGGCCCCGGCCATGAGCCGGTGCCGGCTCCGCGAACTGCGCCGGACCCCTGATCTGCGCCCGATCCCCGGCGGGGCCTACGCCTCCTCGCGCTCGACCGTCCTGCGGGTCGGGGGCCTCACGCGGGGCGGGGCGATGTCGCGCACGCCCTCCACGAACGAGGCCTGCCGCGCCCACTCCGCCGCCTGCAGCTGCTCCTCGAGTGACAGGATCCCGAGCCGGGACAGCGTCGCCAGCTCGTCGCGGATGTAGGTCTTGAGCATCTCGGGGCCGTCGGTGTTGATCGTGTACTTGATGCCGTTCCGGCGGAAGGTGTCGAAGATCCAGCGAAACTCGTCCCAGCCGGACACCACGCCCGTGTTCAGGTTGCTGGTCGGGCAGACCTCGAGCACGATTCCCCGGTCGCGGATCATGGCCATGGTGCGGGGGTCGTAGGCGGCCTTCACGCCATGCCCGATCCGTGCGGGCTCGAGCTGCTCGATGACCTCCGCGATCTCCTCGACCGGCCCGGCCTCGCCCGTGTGGACGGTGATGCCGAGGCCGTGGCGGCGCGCCCGGTCGAACAGGCGGCGGTACTCGCGCACCCGAAACGACGGCGTTTCAGGGCCGGCGACATCGATGCCCACGACGCCGCGCCCGTAGTACGCGATCGCCTTCTCGGTCATGATCTCGTTGAGCTGGTACGGGAACGCCCGGTCCAGGCACAGGATCAGGCCGGGGCGCACGGGGTACTCCAGCACGGCGCGGTCCATCCCGCGGATCGCGGCGCTGATGATGTGGTCCAGGTCCTGTTCGCCGCCGCGGTTGCGCTTCATGGGGTTGAAGCGCAGCTCGATAGTGGCCACGTTGTTCTTGCGGTACGCACCACCCACCACCTCGTACACCGACCGCTCGATGGCGAGTGGCGACGACTGGATGAGCTCGGTCCAGTGGAAGAGTTGGAGGTAGCCGTCGAAGGAGTGGCCGTGCCGCGGGGAGACCGTGATCATGTCGCGGAACTCCCAGTAGTCCTTGGTGGGCAGCTTGATCCCCTGGGCGTGGGCGATCCCCCACATGATCGAGGGCGTCACGGCGCCGCCGAGGTGGCAGTGCAGCTCGGCGAGAGGGACGCGGCGCGGGAACGAGGCTGGCATCCGGCTCATCCTAGCGGACCGGAGCGGAGGTGCGGGCCCCAGACGCCCTGGCGCGATCCGGCGCCGGGGTCGGAGGCGCGCTCCCGCGATCGCGCCGGACGGTGATCCTTGCCTCCTGCCCGACAGCCTGGCCGTGTCGCCCGACAGCCTGGCCGTGTCGCCCGACATCCTGGCCATGTCGCCCGACATCCTGGCCATATTCCCGCCAGCCTGGCCGTGTCGCCCGACAGCCTGGCCATGTCGCCCGACATCCTGGCTGTGTCGCCCGACATCCTGGCCATATTCCCGCCAACTGACGACTATGCCAGCTGGCGAAGCCGTCGCTCGCCTCCGCTGTTGGGCGCCACCCCTGGTCCGCGCGTGGGTGCCGCACGTCGCGAGCGTGGACGGAGCGGCCCATGCTCGCCCTGGAGCCCAGGCATGCGTGCGGAGCCGGGAGAGGGCGTCCGCAGGTGGCATGTGCGACACCTGGCGGGAATCCGGCCAGGTTGGCCTGCCGGGTCGGCGGGCGGCGCGCGACATGGCGGGTGCCGCTCAGCGCGGGGAGCGCGGGTAGCGCGGGTGCCGCTCAGCGCGGGGAGCGCGGGTGCCGCGACGCGCGACATGGCGGGCGCCGAGCGACCTGACGGGAAT
>JAJYJR010000922.1 GCA_021789355.1 Chloroflexota bacterium
CTGCTCGCCCATCGCGTTGAAGGCGGCGATGGTCGGCTCGCCCTTCTGCAGGTTGGACAGCAGTGAGCCCTGCATCTCGTCGCCCGCGTCGACGAGCAGCACGTTTGCCGCGCCTTTCGCCGATCGGACGCCGTTGACGACCGCGGCCACACGGGCGAGCCCCGGGTTGCTGCCGTACGCCTGGAGCTGACCGTGGAAGTCGTTCGTGTCCAGGATGGTGAAGCTGGGCGCCGTTGCCGCGACGGCGTGCGGTGGCCCGCCCGGTATCAATCCCCCCAGGAGGACTACGGCGCCGACCAGCGCAAAGCGGCGCAGGCCCATAGAACGATGCATCGAGCACCTCCCCTGGCGGAGGGAACGCTTGTCCGCCTTCTGCGCCCGGGGATGGACGGGCCACGACGCCCGCCCTTGGGCACCCGGGCGCACCTCGCTCCCCCCTCCCCGGAAGGATAGTCTTCTACCGCGCGATCGGGTAGGCGATTCCGGCGGTCCGGCCGGCGAGTCCCGCGGTCCGGCAGGCGACTCTTCGGGCCGCGCGGGTGGTCATTCCGACCTGAGCCGCTGGGAAAGTGGCAGGCGAGCCGGCGGTGAGCCGGCGGTGAGCCGGCGGTGAGCCGGCGGTGAGGGCGCGTCGTCACCATGAAACGCATGCCGCTGCACCCGGCGGTCGAGGAACGCCTGGCCCGTCTCGCGCCCGATCAGCGCGCCGCGGCGACCGCCCCGCCCGGGCCCGTGCTGTGCGTCGCCCCGGCCGGGAGCGGCAAGACCACCACGCTCGTCGCTCGGATTGCCTGGCTCGTGGGAACCGGGACACCACCGGAGGACATCTGCGCCGTCACGTTCAACAAGCGCGCGGCCGACGAACTCGGCGAGCGCGTCGCGGCGGCCCTCGCGCCGCTCGACCATCCCCCCCACGCGGTTCGCGTGAGAACGTTTCACGCGCTCGGCCGCGAGATCCTGATCGACGCCGCCCAGCCCGTCGACCCGCTCGTCGACCGGCGTGTCCTCGTGCGTGAGCTCGAGGGCGAGCTCACTGCGCCCGAGTTCCAGCGTCTCGACGACGGATTCTCGCGTCTCAAGCTCGACCTGGCGGTGGACACGGCCCGGCTGGCACGCGAGGTCGAAGCGGCGGATGCTCGGGGTGAGCCCGCCGGCCCCGTCGTCCGGGCGTTCCTGCGCTATGAATCCGCCCTCGGCGAGCGGGGCGCGCTCGACTTCGACGATCTCGTCCGCCGCGCACTGGTCGCGCTGGCCGGCGACGCGGCCCTCCTCGCCCGGTGGCGAGGCAGGTGCGCCCAGCTCCTGGTCGATGAGGTCCAGGACGTGGATCGCAGCCAGCTCCGGCTCGCGCTGCACCTGGCCGCGCCGGCCAACCACATATTTCTGGTCGGAGACGACGACCAGACCATCTATGCGTGGCGCCTCGCGGACGTGCGCCGGGTCCTGGACCTTGCCGCTCCCCTCCCCGATCTCCGGCGCGTCGACCTCGTGACCAACTACCGCTGCCCGCCACAGGTCGTCGCGCGGGCAGTCCGGCTCGTGGAACACAACCGCGAGCGGTTCGCCAAGATGATCCGTGCCGGGCCGTCGGCGACAGGCCGGCTATACCTGCTGCCAGATCCGGGTGACGACGTCGCGCGCGCCCGCCGGCTGCTTCGTGAGTGGCCGGCACCAGCTGGCGAAACGCGTGCCATCCTGGCCAGGACCAACGCGGAACTGGCCCCCTACGCGGCGGTGGCGCTCGAGTCCGGGATCCCGTACCGCGCGGCGGACGACGGCCTGCTGCTGGACGATCCGGCCATCGACAATCTGCTCGAGGCCGCCTCCGCGCCGGGAGCCGCTCCGCTGCTCGAGCGGCTGCTGCTCGCCCGCGCGTCATCCGGTCCGGACAAGCCCCGCGCTGTCGCCGCCCTGCTGGCCTGGGCACCCGGGCACGCGGACGCCACGGCGCTCGCCGCGGCCGTCGCCGACGCGAGGACGCGCCGGGCGGCTATCCGCCGGGACGATGCGCCGCTGCTGCTGGCTACCGCGCACAGCACCAAGGGCCTCGAGTTCGACCACGTGGCGGTGGTCGGGCTGGACGAGGGGCGGTTCCCGAGCACACGCAGCATCGAGGAATCGGACGATCCCGAGCGAACCCTGGAAGAGGAACGCCGGCTGACGTACGTGGCGTGGACCCGGGCGCGCCGCTCGCTCACCCTCGTGTACGACCCGGATGCCCCGTCGCCGTTCCTGAGAGAGGCGTTCGCGGATGCCGAACTCCGGCCGGGGTGACACGGCGCCCGTTCGGGGCGGGGTCGGTCGGGGCGGGATGACCGATCGCGGTCCGGCCTCGCACCTCGCCCGCTCCGCTTACAGGCCCAGCACGTCCCGCACCGTCTTGAGCCCTTCGACGACGTTCGCGACGTGCTCCTCGAACGGCACGCCGAGCTCCTCAGCCCCCTTGACCAGCTGGTCGCGCGGCACCTGCCGGGCAAAACCCTTGTCCCGCATCTTCTTCGCCACGGCCCGCGCGTCCACCTCGTCCAGGCTGCGGTTCGGCCGCACGTACGCCACCGCGATGACGAAACCGCTCATCTCGTCGCAGGCGTACACGGTTCTCGCCAGCAGGCTGGTCCGGGGCACGCCGGTGTGATCACCGTGGCC
>JAJYJR010000923.1 GCA_021789355.1 Chloroflexota bacterium
GCGCTCACGGAGATCGACCTGCGCGGGTCGTGGGCGCAGATCGCGCGGACGGCCCGGCATGCGTCGGAGTTCCCCGGCCTTCTGCGGTTCCTCGTCGCGCGCCTGCTCTACACGGACCCCATCAACACGGTGATCCAGTTCATGGCCGTGTTCGCGACCGCCGCGGTGGGCTACTCCGACGCCGACGCACAGACCGTGCTGGTCCTCGTGACGGTGGTGGCGATCGTCATGAGCTTCGTGTGGGGCTTCGTGGTCGACCGGGTCGGGCCGAAGCGGACGCTGAGCACGGTGCTGCTGCTCTGGTGCGTGGCGCTGCTGCTGGCGGCGAGCACGCTCGACAAGACCGTGTTCCTCCTGGTCGGCGGGCTGGCCGGGGCGGCGCTGGGCGGCACCTGGGTCAGCGACCGCGTGTTCATGCTGCGCCTCTCGCCGCCGGAGATGGTCGGCGAGTTCTTCGGGCTCTACGGACTGGCCGGCAAGTTCAGCGCCGTGACCGGCCCGGTGATCTGGGGCATCACGCTGTTCGTGCTGGAGCCCTCGCTGGGGCGCGACGCCTACCGGTTCGCGGTGATCGCCCAGCTCGGGCTGATGGTGGCCGGGTTCCTGGTGCTCCGCGGCGTGGCGGATCGGCCGCGGCCCGTCGAGCACAAGGCGGAGGCGGCCCCGGCGGCGTAGGCAGGGACGGCCGCGGTTGGCCGCTCGGGCCGCGGGGCGTGGCGACGGCGTGTGCCGCCGGCTGCCGCACGTGCCGCCCGCCGTCCCCCTACGGCGGGTATCCCTCGGGGTGGGTCTCCAGCCAGCGCCACGCGGAGCCGATCATCTCCTCCAGGGTGCCGTGGCGCGGCGTCCAGCCGAGCAGATCGCGGGCCCGCGCATTCGACGCGATGAGCGCCGCCGGATCTCCCGGTCGGCGCGCTCCCACCTGGTACGGGATGGGGCGACCCACGACCGATCCGGCCGCCCGGATGACCTCCAGCACGCTGAAGCCCGACCCCGACCCGAGGTTGCACACGGTGAGGCCGCCATGTCCGGGGGTCGGGTCCCCCCCGCCCGGTTCCGGGCGCTCGGAACCGGGATCGGAGCCGGGGCTGCCGGTCGTGGGGTGCTTCCGGGCCGTCAGCTCCAGTGCGGCCAGGTGCGCGTTCGCCAGGTCCTCGACGTGGATGTAGTCGCGGATGCAGGTGCCATCGGGCGTCGGGTAGTCCGTGCCGAACACCGTGAGCTGGCGGCGACCGAGTGCCGCCGCCAGGACGTTCGGTACCAGGTGCGTCTCGGGATCGTGCTGCTCGCCGTTCCGCTCCGTCGCGCCGGCCACGTTGAAGTACCGCAGCGCGACGCCGCGCAGCCCGTACGCTCCGCCGTACCAGCGCATCGCGCCCTCGAAGGCGCGCTTCGTCTCGCCGTACGGGTTGATCGGGGCGACCGGCGCGTCCTCCGGGATGGGCACCACCTCGGGCGCTCCGTACACCGCGGCAGTTGACGAGAAGACCAGCCGCTCGACGCCCGCGCCGAGCATCGCGTCGAGCAGGCCGACCCCGCCGACCACGTTCTCGGTGTAGTAGAGGGCCGGCTCCGCGGCGGACTGCCCGACCAGGGATCGCGCCGCGCAGTGCAACACGGCGTCGATCCGCTCCTCGCGCAGCAGCCGCTCCAGGCCGTCGCGGTCCCGCAGCGTGCCCTGGACCAGGCGCGCGCCGTCGACGACCGCAGAGCGGTGCCCGGTCACCAGCGAGTCGAGGACCGTGACGTCGTGCCCGGATGCGACCAGCCGCTCCACGGACACGCTGCCGACGTACCCGGCACCCCCGGTGACCAGCACCCTCACGCGTCGACGTGCCTCATCTGCGGCCGAGGATACGCCGCAGCAGGCCCGGTCTCGGTGCGGTTGCCTGGGTCGGCTGCCGGGTCGGCGCGCTGCCGGCGCCTCCTCCAGCCCCGGTCGGCTCGGCGCCCGCTCCGCCGACAACACCGCCGGCCATACCGCCGGCGCCCGCTGCGTCGGACGTGCCGCCGGCGCCTGCGCTCGCATCCGCGCCGGACGTGCCGCCGCCGGCCACCAGCGCGGGCCGCTCCACGTGCTCCCCGCGCGTCGCGAGCACCTCCGAGAGCCGCGCCTCCATCCGCAGCGCCGCCGCGTCGTCCGGGTCGATCGCCAGCGCCCGCACGGCCAGCTCGTACGCACGGTGCTCGTCCCCGCGCTCGAGCGCGCAGCGCGCGAGCCCCACGACCGCGACCGCGTTGCGCGCGTCGCCCTCGGCCAGGCCGCGGTAGATCTCCTCGGCGCGGTCCACGAGGCCGACCGCCAGGTCCCGCTCGGCCTCCAGCATCCGCTCGATCATGCGCGAGGGTCCGGGCTGTCGCCCGATGCGCCCCGCCTGCGGCTGCGCGCGTTGACCCGCTGGGTCATCTCCGGCAGCCACGCCCGGGCATCCAGGATCGCCTGCCGGTACGTGTTCCGCGCAGGATCCCCGGTCGCCGCATCCAGCAGGCGTTCCAGCAGCGCCCCGACGAGCGGTCCCGGCGGGAGCCCGAGCTCTCGCTGCAGGTCGTTGCCGTCGACCGCGAGATCGCGCAGACCCAGCGGGAAGCCCTGCGCCTGCTGCTCCGTGATGCGCCGCCGCAGCTCGATCAGGTGGCCTTCGT
>JAJYJR010000096.1 GCA_021789355.1 Chloroflexota bacterium
GCTCGTCGTGGGAGCGAGGCTCACTGTCAGGCAGACCGGCTACAACTGGCAGGCGTTCGCACCGACGGCGTTCAAGATCGTGGTGGACGCGGATGAGGCCGAGTTGCGGCGGCCATTCGTCCAGATCGACATGCCGATTCAGGCCGATGCCGGGGCGTTCCTAGCCGAGCTTCTGCGGGCGCTCGACGCGGCAGGCTACAGTCGAGAACAACACGCGGAATGGCTAACGTGGTGCAGGGGCCTGCTGACGAAGTACCCGCCCGTGCGTCCTGAGCAACGCACGACTCGGCCGCCGATCAATCCCTACCACTTCGTCGAACGGCTGTTCGAGCACCTGGATCAGGACGACGTTGTGGTCTGCGGCAATTCCTCAGCCACCATCATGCCGTTCCAGGCAGCGCGGCTGCAACGCGGCCAGCGAATGTTCTCCAACTCCGGCTCCGCGAGCATGGGGTACGACCTGCCTGCGGCCGTGGGTGCCGCGGTAGCCCGGGAGGGCCGCCGCGTCGTGTGCCTGGCCGGTGACGGCAGTCTGCAGCTGAACATCCAGGAACTGCAGACCGTGCGACATCACAGACTTCCGGTGAAGCTCTTCGTCATGGACAACGGCGGGTACCTCTCCATTCGCAGCTCGCAGGAGAACTTCTTCGGCGCCACCATCGGGTCAGGGCCTGACGACGGCGTGTCGTTTCCGGACTACCCTGCTGTGGCCGCTGCGTACGGCATCCCGGCCATGCACCTGGTCGAACCGGCCGCGCTTGACGAGACCATTGCCGACGCCCTTCGGGTCGACGGGCCGGTCGTGTGCCATGTCGAACTGGACCCTGCGCAGGGGTTCGAACCGCGCATCAAGTCGCGCGCCATGCCCGACGGCACGATCGTCTCTCCCGGGCTCGAGGATATGTTCCCGTTCCTGGATCGAGACGAACTGGTTCTCAATATGCCGTCGCTTCTCGACCGGCCGGCCGCCCTTGCCGAGATCTAGTGACGTGGGATCGCAGCGGTCCGCCCGATGGAGCGCGGCACTCTTCGACCTGGATGGGACGCTTGTCGACACGCGGCCAGGCGTCAGCGCCGCGATTACCGCCGCATTCACGGAGGTAACCGGCGCAGATGTTCCGGCGGGACAAGCCGACCTGAGCCTGCCGCTCGACGAGATGATCGTCAGCGCATCGCCCGCAGCTTCGTGCGAACTTCGCGAGCAGCTCTCGACAGCCTTCCGGCGAGCGTACGACTCGAACTTCTGGTCATCGGTCCGCTTGTATCCGGGGGCCGAGGCATGCCTGCGGGATCTCCAGCAGGCCGGAGTGCGCGTGTTCGTGGTCACCAACAAGCGGGACATCGCCGCCAGGCGGCTGCTTGAGCATGTTCGTCTGGCACGCTATCTCGAAGGCATCGTTGGGCAGCCGGACACGGGAAGCCCGCTGCCCAAGGCCGAGCTCGCCGAGCGGTGCATTGCCGACGCCGGACTGGATCCCTGCAGGACCGTCGTTGTCGGTGACTCGACCATCGACGCGGCCATGGCGACTTCGTGGAGCATGCCGTTCATTGCCGTGACTTCCGGCGCCGGCCCTCTGGTACCCCGGAGGACTGATGAGCTGCGGCTGGAGGCTGCCACTCTGGCGGATGCAGCCGCAACGATACTGACCCCGTTCCAGGGAGGAACTCGTGAACCGTGACATCTTCGAAGACCTGTTCGTCCTCGAGGTTGCCAACAACCACTGGGGCAGCGTCGAGCGTGGGCTGAAGATCATCACCACGTACTCCCGGATCGTGCGCTTCAACAACGTTCGGGCCGCTATGAAGCTGCAGTTCCGGGACGTGGACCGATTCATCCACCGGGACTTCAGGGACCGCAGCGACATTCGGTACATCAAGAAGACTCTGGACACACGGATGAGCGCCGAGGACTACGGTGTCCTGGTTGACGCCATACGCAGGGCTGGCTGCGTCACCATGGCCTCGCCGTTCGATGAAGCCTCGGTTGATCTGTGCCAGGAACTGGGCGTCCAGGTGCTCAAGATTGCGAGCTCCGACGGCAACGACTGGATGCTCATCGAGAAGATCGCCACGGCGAAGAAGCCGGTCATCGTGTCGACGGGCGGCAGTTCGCTCAAGGACATCGACGATCTCGTCACGTTCTTCGAAAACAGGAACATTCCTCTCGCCATCAACCACTGCGTCTCGCTGTACCCGAGCGAGAACAGCGAACTCCAGCTGAACCAGATCGACTTCCTCGTCAGGCGCTACCCCAATCACACGATCGGATGGTCGTCACACGAGTACCGCGACTGGGTTTCGTCCGTGACCATCGCGTATGCGAAAGGTGCGCGAACATTCGAGCGTCACGTGGACATCGAGGAAGGCGACCACCCCGTTTCGCCCTACTGCTCGCTTCCAGAGCAGGTCGACGCGTGGTTCAAGGCGTGGAAGGGCGCCAAGGAGATGTGCGGGCCTCCGGGCGAGGCGTGGCGCGTCAGCTCGCGGCGCGAGATCGAGTACCTGGACTCGCTCGTCCGAGGTGTCTACGCCGCCCGTGATCTCCCGAAGGGTCACGCGCTGCGGGATGAGGACGTGTACCTGGCGATACCGCTCCAGCGCGGGCAGATCTCCTGTCGGGAACTGATGCGCGGTGAGATACTGCTCCGGGACGTCTGCGCCGACGAGCCGGTCGGGATCGGCGACATCGACAGCCCCTACGCCAACAACGACGAGTTGAAACAAGTGATCCTCGACCGGGGACTCTGACAGCATGAATGAGTCGGGCGGAATGGCCGCCGAAGAACTCGTCCTGCCAGGCTGCCAGTCGATTACAGCTCTGTCAGCCTCTGACCCGAGAGGTCATTTCACGAAGGTCTTTTCTGCTAACCAATCGGATGCTCTCCTGCTCGGCGAGGTCTTCTACACCGTGTCGGCGCTCGGGGTCCTCAGGGGGATGCACTTGCAGGAGCCGCCGTACGCGCAACACAAGCTCGTCTTCTGCTTGTCCGGGATTGCGTACGATGTCTTGGTCGACCTGCGCGTGGGATCGCCGACGTATGGCGGGCTCTACGAGACCGTGCTCTCCCCTTCGAATGGGACCGCTCTGCTGGTAGCACCCGGCGTCGCCCACGGTTTCATGGCGCTCGACGATGAGACGATCATGATCTACTGCACGACGAGCGTGCACGCGGCGGAGTCTGATCGCGGTGTTCATTGGACGACGGTCGGGGCGTCATGGCCGATGGAACCGACGGTAGTATCGGAACGAGACCGAGCACTGCCCGCGCTCGCGGATTACCGCTCTCCGTTTCGGTTCCAGCACGGAGCCGGCCGGTGACATCTGAGCCGTGCACGCCGCGCGTGCTCGTTCTCGGCGGGGCCGGCTTCATGGGCAGTCGCTTGGTGCGCGCACTGCGGGCTCGGGGCTGGAGCGTGAGGCCCGTGCACCGGTCTCTCGGGAATCCGCTGGCGGGTGAGGCGGATGGCCATATCGAGAGCATCAGTTGGAGCGGTGACCTCGACACCCTATCGGCGGAGTTCGAGTCGCACCGACCCGACTTGGTCATCCTCCTGGCGGCTCACTTCGTCGCGGCGCACGGCCCGCGCGACGTGGATCCCCTGCTTGTCGCCAACGTGCGAGATCCAACGATTGTCATGGAGGCGGCACGCCTGACGGGCGTGAAGCGGCTTGTGACGGCGGGCAGCTTTTGGGAAGAACGCTCCCCCGACGACCCGGAACCTGTGGACCTGTACGCGGCGACACGTTCCGCTGCGAAGGTCCTCCTGCGCTACTACGCGACAGCCAACGACTGGGCCGTCGTTCATCTCCGCGTCAGCGATCTGTACGGGCCGAGCGATCCCCGCCGCAAGCTGTTCCACTTCCTGCGGGGTGCAGCCCTCACCGGCAAGCCGTTGCCGATGAGCCCCGGGGAGCAACTCATCGATCTGGTGCACGTGGACGACGCGGTCGACGCGTTCCTGCTGGCGGCGGAACGAGTGGTGAACGAACAGTCGTCGCGCTTCGAAGAGTTCGGCATTTTCACGCACTCGCCACGGTCGCTGCGGGCCGTCGTGGCGCTGTACGAGGACGTCATCCAGCGCCCGGTACCGATCGACTGGGGTGGGCGGCCGTACCGCGAACGGGAGGTCATGGTGCCCAAGGCCATCCCGACTATTCCTGGATGGCGGCCGCGATTCGCGCTCGCGGATGGCCTTCGCGACATGGAGGAGAGTCCGGGCGGGCTCCTTTGCACATGAACGCCGCGCACTCCGGCGATCGGGCACCCTCGGTCACAGTCGGTATCCCGACGATAGGGCGCCCGGCGATGCTGAGGCGCGCGATCGCGAGCGTACTTGCCCAGACCTACCCGGACTGGGAGGTCATCGTCTCGGACAATGCGTCCCAAGTGGACGTTCGGGCGGACATCGAAGCGCTACGCGACGCGAGGCTTCACTACCAGCGTCACGACACGCGCCTGACGATGACCGACAACTGGAACAGCTGCCTCGCGTCGGCGCGTGGCGAGTACTTCCTGCTCTTATCGGATGACGATGTGTTGCGGACCGACGCGTTGGAACGCTTGGTCAATGCGTTCCACGATGGCGACCCAGAACGCAACACTAGGGTGGCGTTCTGCTACGGTCAGACTGAGCTTGTCGACAAGACGGGCCGTCCACTCTGGAGGACATTCCGCGGAGCGAGAGAGGAGTCGGTGCTCGCCTTCTACCATGGATGGCTCACCCACCGGCGGGCGACCTATCCATCCGGGACGCTCTTGCGGACGCGAGACATCAGGTCGGTCGGTGGTTATGACGGCGATCGTTTCGGTGCAGCCGCGGACATCGGTGCGGCAATGCAGATCGCTGTTGCCCGGGGGATGGTGCGCTACGTCGACAGCGTCGTTTGTCGCTACACAGAGCATGAGACCAACGTCTCCCACGACATCGATCCCGCCCACTGGGCCGAGACCCTGCGAGAGATTGGCAAAGTGGTCGAAGCTGGGAGCGGGCTGGCCCAGACTCAACTGGCTACCCTCCAACGGGAGTTGCGCAACTTCGAAGCCTATCTCGTCATGGATTTCGTGGCTAAGCACGTTCTTGCATCAGGTGGTAGGACGGTCGATGCATGGTCAGCGGCCGACCGGGCCCGGGCCGCCGTAGTCGGCACGTCCAGCCCTCGACCCCGGGCTAGGATGGCGGCTAAGCTCGCATACCTTGCCGTTCAGTCGGTGCTTCAGCGCCTAGCGCCGCCACGGTGAGAAGGCGGTCCGGAACCTTGGCTCGGCCGCCAACGGAGACGTCCCGTTTCGCGCGAGTCGGCATCCTGATGCTCGCCAGCCAAGTGCTCGCGGGCTTCCTCTCCTACGCGCTCCAGATCTCCATGGGTCGGATGCTGTCGGCGCAGTACTACGGTCTGTTCGCGGCGCTGGTCGGCGTCTTCAACATTGCCGCAATGCCGCTCGCGGCGCTCTTCGCGGTTGTCACGCGCTCCGTTGCAGTGGAGTTCGGACGGCACGACATGCAGGCGGTGGCGCAGATCCAGCGACGGGCAATTCGGGAGATCGCAGCCGGTGGCATGGTAATCCTCGCCGTGGCGATGATATCGGCCGGCCTGGTGGCGCGACTGCTCGGGAGCGTATCGCCATGGCCCATCCTCATGCTGTGGGTTGCGATCGGAGTGACCGCCCTCTATGGCCTGTGGGGCGCCGTCCTGCAGGGGATCCATCGCTTTGTTGCGGTTGCCAGCATAAACACAGCAATGAACGGTCTCAAGCTCGTGTCCTGCGTCGCGTTGGTCGCGCTGGGATTCGGGGTGTCTGGCGCGGTGCTGGGCATACTCATCTCGTCAGTGCTGGGCGGGGTAGCGGTCCTGATCGTCGTTGGCCGTCGTGTCCCCAGGGCCGGTGGCGACAGTCCGGGGCAATCGCTGCTCAGATCCAAGCCCGCCCTCGCATTGGCTGTGAGCAATCTGGCCTTCGTCGGTGCGACGCAGTTCGATTACGTCATCGTCCGCATGTTCTGCTCACCCAGCGAGGCTGGCCTCTACGCCGCGGCTGCGGTACTGGCGAAGTCCGTTCTCTGGCTCCCCGTCGGAATCGTCGTGGTGCTGTTTCCGACCGTCGCATCCGTCGAGGGCAACCGAGGTGGCAGCCGCCAGTTCCTATATCTGAGCTTGGGCATGGCCGTGGCCACATCCGGCGGCTTGGCGATCGTGCTTGCCGTATTCGCGGATGTCTGGACACGAGTGCTGTATGGTCCGTCCTTCGTTGGGGCTGGAGAGTATCTCCGGTGGCTGAGCCTCATTTACGTTCCGATGGCCCTCGTGCTCATCGTCGACAATTACTATCTGGCGATGAACAGGGCGAGGTTCATCCCGTTCTACGCGGCCGCAATCGTCGCGGAGGTTGTCACGTTCTTGTTGCCGCACGGCACGCCGACGAGGCTTGTCTTGGTGCTCGCGCTCGCCTCCATGGCGTGTCTGCTATGGGCGATATGGATCCTGATCGAGCGGACGTCCGTGCCTGGCACGGGAGAACCGCGCCAGACTCGTCTCGCTCGCTGGCTCGGCTGAACAGCTCAGCCGGGCTGGGATACCCCGATCACCGAGTCTCGGTCGTGCGCAGCCGTGTCGGGGGATTCGTGTCCCGGCCGCCCGACCGCGGCCTCCTCGCCGAGGGGACGGGGCCCTACGAGGCTGGGTCGCCGGCGAGCGCGCACGGTGCGTGGCTCATCGAACCCGATCCGCTCCCTCTCGACGACGAGCGGCCGCCTGTGGACCTGCGTGTGGATCGAGCCGATGTACTCCCCGAGGAGCCCGACGAAGAAGAGCTGCACGGCACCGAGGAAATACACGCCGATGACCAGTGGGGCCAGGCCGAGGTCGAACGTCTGCCACCAGGCGAGCTTCAGGATCAGGTAGGCCAGCGCGACCAGCAGCGCGAACACCGAGAGGACGAACCCGGCCATCGTGGCGAGGCGCAGGGGGACCTTGGAGTGACTGGTGACGCCCAGCATGGCTATGTCATAGAGCGTGAAGAAGTTGTTCTTCGTGTGGCCGTGTGCCCGCGCGGGCTGGAGGTACGTGATCTCCGCTCGCTCGTACCCGAAGTCGCTGACGAGCCCGCGGAAGTACGGGTACTGCTCGTCTGTGGCCCGGAACTGCTCGATCACCTCCCGGTCGTAGAGGCCGAACCCGGTGAAGTTGTGGACCAGCTCGACGTCCGAGGACAGCTTGGCCACGAGCCAGTAGTAGAGCCGCCGCACCCGGTACATGGCCCAGGACTCGTGGCTGCCGTTCTTCACGCCGATGACGACCTTGTAGCCCTCCTCCCACTTCCGCACGAACTGGGGGATCAGCTCTGGAGGGTCCTGGAGGTCAGCGACGATGCTGATGACTGCGTCCCCACGCGCCTGCAGGAACGCGTGGTATGGCGACCGGATGTGCCCGAAGTTGCGCGTGTTGACGATGACCTTGACCCGATGGTCTTCCGCCGCGAGCTCCCGCAGGATCGCGACCGTCCGGTCCGTCGAGGCGTTGTCGATGAACAGGTGCTCGTAGTCGTACCCGGGCAGCGTCTCCATCACGGCCCGGACCTGCCGGTAGACCTCGCGGACGTTCTCTTCCTCATTGAAGCAGGGCGTGAGGATGGTCAGCAGCGGCAACCCCACGCCGCCGTGCGACCCGGCCTCTCTGCCAGACACTGCACGCCCGATCGGGGCCGCCTCGCTTCCACTCTGCGATCCGGGCACCATCACCCTCCCCCTGCGGCAGGGCCGTCGGGCAGCGTCGGGTCAGCGACGTGCCTGGCGTGCCTGCCCCCGAAGCTGAAGTACCGGTGGCCCAGGTAGCTGCAGACGACCACCACCGCCAGGAACAGCGCCTGGACCACGTAGATGTTGAACGGCAGCACCCGCAGTGCGACCGGCAGCAGCGCCAGGTTCACGAGGAGCGTCGCCAGGTACACGAGGGAGAAGCGGGGGAACTCGCGGAGAATCGGCCCCCGGCTGCGGAACACGAAGTAGCGGTACACCACGTAGGCGTTCAGCACCGCGATCGGCCAGGACAGCACGACGATCGCGAGGTACGGCAGACGCTCGCCGAGCGCGAACTGCAGCAACGCCCAGACGCCGTACCCGAAGAGCGTGTACCAGCCGCCGAACACGAGGTAGAGGAGCTGCTCGCGGTGGCGGACGGCCACCCCGGCCGGCCGCGCCGGCACACTCGGTGCTCTCCGGTCAGGACCGGGGCCACTCGAGACGAGGACCGACACGCCGGCGTCCGCGCGCGGCGCGTTGTGGACGTCCATGGTCCCGTCACTGTAGCGGACGCGGGAAGCGCCGCGCGAGCACGTGCGTGGTACCAGCCCGGGGAGGACCTTCGGCAGGCCGGGCAGGCCAATGCGCGCCCGCAAGCGTCCTTGCATCAAGGTCCCCTGAATGGCTTGCAGGCTCCCCCTTGGCGGTGTTGCAGGATGACCCCCTAGAAGGGTTGCAGAGTGACCCCCTGCTCTTCGAGTCGATGGTCGTGCGGGACGTGCGCGTGTACGCGGCCGCGCTCGGCGGCGAGATCTCTCACTACCGGGACAACACGGGGCTCGGGGCGGACGCACTCGTCGAGCTGCCCGACGGCGAGTGGGTGAACCGCCCTGAGTTTCGTGGAGGCTCGGGTGATTGGGTTTCAAGCGGCCTCGGGGGTCGCCTGTAGCCGGTGATGGTAGGCCGCCTCGAACTCGGCGGGCGGGACGTCGCCGCAGGCGCCATGCAGACGCTGCTCGTTCCACCAGGCCACCCACGCGGCGGTGGCGAGCTCGACCTGGTCGGCCGTGCGCCAGGGACCCCGGGCCCGGATGAGCTCGGTCTTGTAGAGGCCGTTGACGGTCTCCGCCAGGGCGTTGGCGTACGCCGTCAACTGCAGGTGGTGAGCCCGTTCCGTCGCGTTTCCATGTGACCCACCCGTTCCATCCCCTGTGCGGCCAGGACTTCGAGCTCGTCGGGTACGCCCATACCTGGGGCGAGCACCGGGTCTTCTTTCGTCGGCCTGGCGAGACGCGGGTGCGCTCGCTGCCGGCCGCCTGGACCGACGTGCAAGGCCCTGATCCGTTCCTCGTCCTCGCCGCCGGCAGGAGCTGCTTTCGGACCGACGACCTGCGCGCCCTTGTCCGCCTCGTCGACGAGCTCGACCGGAGGTGTCCATGAGATTCCGCCGCTCTTGTCTTGGCGATTGTGCCGCAAGATGGAGGATGATCAGCGTGGCAGACGGCGTCGAGAGGAACGCATTCGAGCGTGAAGTGGCGTCTGCTCTGAATGATCTTGGCCGCGCTGGGCGCTGTTGGTGCGGCATAATACATATGACATTCTGTGGTGAGGAGGACGCTCGTGGACGCCGACCGCAAGCTCGCCGCGCTGCGTGGCCAGCACGCCGCCCATCCCCATCCCGACGCCGTCCGCGACCCGGCGTTTCGGTCGGGGAACCCGTTCTTCGATCCGCACGACCTCGTTCAGGTCCGGTACGAGATGCTGCGGCGGGTCCGCGACGAGGGCCACTCGGTGACCGAGACGGCGATGGCGTTCGGAGTCAGCCGGCAAGGGTTCTATGCGACGGCGGCGAGCTTCGCAGCGGAGGGCCTGCCGGGCCTCATCCCCGAGCGCCCTGGGCCGCGACGGGCCCACAAGCTCAGCGACGCGGTCGTCGACGCGCTGGCAGCACGGCAGGCCGCGGAACCCTCCCTCACATCGGCCGACCTTGCCCGGGGCGTGGAGGAGCAGTTCGGGATCAGCGTTCACCGGCGCAGCGTCGAGCGGGCGATGGCGCGTCGAAAAAGGGGGCTCCGCCAGGCGGGCTGAGGATCACGGCCTCGGCGGCGACGCTCGAACGCACGTACGAGGCGTTGCGGGCAGGAGCCCTGGGTCTGCCGGTGACCGTCACGCCACGAGGGCTCGCCATCCTGCGCGGCGCAGGTCTGGCGAGCTGGATGGCAGCCTGCCCGCCCGATCGGAGCGCGTCCGTTCACGAGCGGCCGGTCCGCCCCCTGCGCGTCCCGAGCGTCGTCGGCGGCGGGCTCGACCGCGAGCTCGTCGGCATTCTTGCGGACATGGTCCTCGCTCCCCGGACATGCTCCCTCGAGGTGATGCGATGAACGCCGACCAGCACAGCAAGATCCGGGCCACCCACCTCGCTCGGTCGGCGTACCTGTACGTCCGCCAGAGCACGCTCCGCCAGGTGCTCGAGAACACCGAGAGCACCAAGCGTCAGTACGCCCTGCGCGAGCGGGCGATCGCCCTCGGCTGGCCCGCCGAGCGGATCGTCGTCATCGACTCGGACCAGGGGCGCTCGGGCGCCGACAGCGATCGCGAGGGCTTCGCTCGCCTCGTCGCCGCGGTCGGGCTCGGCGAGGTCGGCGTTGTCTTGGGCCTCGAGGTCAGTCGGCTTGCCCGCAGCTCGACCGACTGGCATCGCCTGCTCGAGATCTGCGCGCTCACCGACACGTTGATCTGCGACGAGGACGGCCTGTATGACCCCGGGCACTTCAACGACCGCCTCCTGCTCGGTCTCAAAGGCACGATGAGCGAGGCCGAGTTGCACGTGCTGCGGGCACGTCTCCTGGGCGGCCAGCGGGCCAAGGCCGCCCGCGGCGAGCTCGAGATGCGCCAGCCGGTCGGCTATGTGACCGATCCCGCGGGCCGGGTGGTGCTCGATCCCGACGCCGCGGTCGTCGCCGCCGTGCGGACCTTCTTTCTGACGTTCCGGCGGACCGGCTCGGCGACGGCGACCGTGCGCGCCTTCCGCGAGCAGGGCCTCCTCTTCCCGCGCCGCCTGGCGACCGGACCCCATGCCGGCGAGGTCGCCTGGGGTCCGCTCCTCCACAACCGGGCCCTGCGCACCCTCAAGAACCCGCGATACACGGGCGCCTTCGTGTACGGGCGGACCCGCGCCAAGCGAACCGTGACCGGGACCGCATCCCGGATCCCCCTGCCGCGCGAGGAGTGGCACACCCTGCTGCTCGACCGCAACCCCGGGTACATCACCTGGGACGAGTACGAGGCGAACCTGCATCGCCTCGCCGGCAACGCCACTGCGCACGGCACTGACCGCCGGGCGGGCCCGCCACGGGAAGGCCCGGCGCTCCTCCAGGGCATCGTGGTCTGCGGCCGCTGCGGAGGCCGGATGGGCGTCCGCTACTATGCTGCCCACGGCACGCTCGTCCCCGAGTACCACTGCCAGCGCGAGGGGATCGAGCACGCGCAGCCAAGCTGCGCCAGGCTCGTCGGCGCCGGGATCGACCGGGCGATCGGCGACCTGCTCGTCGAGACCGTCAGCCCGCTCGCGCTCGAGGCCGCCCTGGACGTCGAGGCGGAGCTCGCCGCGCGCTCTGCAGAGGCCGACGGTCTGCGCCGAACGCAGGTTGAGCGAGCCCGCTATGAGGCCGAGCTCGCCCAGCGCCGGTACCTGCGAGTCGATCCCGACAACCGCCTGGTCGCGGACTCGCTCGAGGCCGACTGGAACGCGAAGCTGCGGGCGCTCGCTGATGCGCAGGAGGTGTACGAGCGCGCCCGCGAGACGGACCGCTCGCTCGTCGACCCAGCCGAGCGGGCCCGGATCCTCGCGCTCGCGACCGACTTCCCGCGCCTGTGGGCCGATCCGGCGACGCCGCAGCGGGAGCGCAAGCGGATGGTCCGGCTCCTGCTCGAGGACGTCACCCTGCTGCGCACGACCGAGATCGTCGTCCACGTCCGCTTCCGCGGCGGTGCGACCCGGACGCTCCGCCTGCCGCTGCCCGTCTCGGCGCCCGACCTGCGGCGGACCGGTGCGGCCGTGGTGGCCACCCTCGACCGCCTGCTCGAGGAGCACACCGACGCTCAGGCGGCCGACCTCCTCAACGCGGCTGGACTCCAGCCTGGCGTCGCGTCCCGGTTCACGGCCGGCATCGTCGCCGACCTGCGCCACAAGTACGGGCTGCCCGACCACTTCACCCGCCTGCGCGCCTGCGGCCTGCTGACCCTGCCGGAGATCTGCGGACTCCTTGGCGCCCATCCCAAGACGGTCAATGCCTGGGCGCGCAGTGGGCGCATCGCGTCCGTGCTTGTCGCGGGCCACGGCAAACGTCTCTTCCCGCGCCCGGAGCTCCACCGCTTGTGCGGCTGGTGCGGCAACATCATCCCGGCGCGGCCCTCCCTTCGGAGTGGCAAGAAGTGGTGCAGCATGTCCTGCTGCCAGAAGGCATACCGGAGCCGCCAGCGATCCGCCGCGCGTGAGGATTCGACGCCCGACATGGCCCATGAGGTGCAGTCAGTTGCATAAGCCTTGTCGTAGCTATCGCCCTTCGAGCCGACCGAGGTGACGGCACCCTCGTCAGTCAGGCGCTCGGTGTAGCGGATGGCGAGGTATTGCACCCCCCGATCGCTGTGGTGGACCAGGCCGGCGAGGGGGCTGGATCGCCGGCTCCAGATGGCCATCTCCAGCGCGTCGAGGGCGAGCTCGGCCCGGAGCGAGCTCGACACCCGCCAGCCCACGATCTTGCGGCTGAAGGCGTCGATGACGAAGGCCGTGTAGCAGAAGCCCGACCAGGTCGAGACGTACGTGATGTCGGCCAGCCACAGGCGGTTGGGGGCGGGTGCGGCAAAGACCCGCTCGACGAGGTCGGCCGGCCGCTCGGTGACCTGGGTCGGGACGGTCGTCCGCCGGGTCTTGCCCCGCACGGCGCCGCGCAGGCCGAGCCCGCGCATCAGGCGGCCCACCTGGTCGCGTCCCACCACGGTCCCCTCACGCCGGAGGGCATGCCAGAGCTTGCGGGCGCCATACACGGCGTAGTTGGCCCGGTGGAGGCGCCCGATGTCGGCCTTGAGTGCCGCGTCCCGGATGGCGCGGGCCGAGGGTGGCCGGACCCTCGCGGCGTAGTAGGAGGAGGGGGCCATCGCGAGGGCCCGGCAGATCGGCTCGACTCCGAAGGCGGCCCGCTGCGCGTCGATGTAGCGGGTCACCTCGAGGACCGGCGGTCGAGCTCCGCCCCAAAGAAAACTGCGGCGCTCTTCAGGATCTCGTTGGCCCGGCGCAGCTCGCGGTTCTCGCGCTCGAGCTGCTTCATCCGCTCGCGCTCCTCGGTGGTCAGCCCGGAGCGCTTGCCGCC
>JAJYJR010000097.1 GCA_021789355.1 Chloroflexota bacterium
CGTCAATGCCAAACGCGCACGGCTGTCTATCTATGCGATCGGCGCCCAGAGGGCGTTGCGGAGGCCGTTTCGTGCTCAGATCGGCCTGTCAGTGTGCCTCGGCGGCCGATCAGCTGCGGAATCCCGGCCAGATAGGTCGGGGTGCGCCCTGCCGCGTGGGCCGCCTCGACGTTGGCGCCTCGCGGCCAGGGGCCGCCCTTGCTGGTGCGGCCCGAGCGGCGCTTGCCGGCCGACTCGTCGTTGCCCGGGCATATGCCGGCCCAGGACGCCAGGTGGCGTGGGGAGGGGAAGCGGGTCATGTCCGCGCCGACCTCGGCGATGACGACCTCGGCCAGACGCCGCCCGATGCCGGGGATCGACTCGAGGGCGACGAGCTGGGCTTCCGTGGGCTGCAGGCACGCCGCGATCTCGGCACTCACTTCGCCGATGCGCCCGTCGACGAGGGGGTGCGCCTGCTCGGACGATAACTGCCGAGGCAAGGACTCAGGGAGCGTTGAGCACGCGGAGGATGGCCCGCGCCGTCGGCTCGTCCGTGTAGAGATGATCGAGCACACCCGTGCGCGCGCAGCCAATCACGCTGTCTACCTTGCTCGATCCTGCTGCCACCGCCACGACTCGCTTGCTCTGGCGCAGGAGCTCGAATGGGATCGACAGCGCGCGCGAGGTCCACTCGTCTTCCACCAAGGTCCCGTCGCGCGTGAACAGGTGACCCGAGACTTCGCCCACCACCCCCTTCTTCTCCAGGCGGCGGACTGCATCCTCGGACAGCTGGTCCATCACGGTCGGGTATCCGGGACGATCCCGCGGCGCTCCGCTGACCCCGACGAGGACGAAGTCGAGCCGATCCCAGAACGCGGTCGTGGCTCGCACGACGCTGTCCTCGAGGAGTGCCACCTTGGTGGTGGCCGAGTCGAGGAGACCCGGGGCGAGGATGCGCTGCGCGGATGCGTGGAGATGCCTAGCGAGATTGGCGGCGATGTCGTTGACGTCGAGGAACGCGTCCGTGACGTGGAACGAGCCAACGATGGGGACCACGGTCAGCCCAGGGCGCTGGAGCCGCGGCAAGGCACTAACTAGGGCGTTGATGGTGTGTCCGCCGGACGTGCCGAGCACCCCCTCGGTCGGCAGTTCCGCCGCCACAAACGGCGCAGCCGCTGCGGCGCACAGGCGGCCTGCGATGGCGGGGTCGCCCTCGCGGCCCGGGGTCACGGTCGCCTTCAGCGCCAGCGCGTCCGAGAGCTCGTCGGCCAGCGGCTGAAGCATGCTCGGATCCGGCTCGACGGTGACTATGACGATGCCCTGAGCTCGGGCGATCGCGAGCAGGCGCGACACCTTCGAGACCGAGCATCCAAGGAGTTCTGCGACGGCCGCCTGCCCCCAGTCCCGCACGTAGTACAGCTCGGCCACCAGCCGCAGCAGTGACGGGTCGGCCCCGCCTGTGTCGCGGTCGAGCTTGCGTGTCGCCGATGTGGCGCGAGCGTTCATGTTCCGCTCCTCAGTTTGCACCTTGACACCGGCGCTGAATGACGCTACACCAACGTGGATCCGCATTGCAAGTACATGCAGCAAGAATTTGCAAGACTGGAGGACGAAGGGCGGTGGCCTTCAAGCGCGGCTTCAGGATCGTTGTCGTGTCGCACGGCCGACTAGCCCGGGCGATGCTCGAGAGCGCCGGGATGATCTGCGGTGACTTGGAGGACACGACGGCCGTCGATCTGCAGCCGGGAGAGACCCCCGAGGCCCTTGGCGTGCAGATTGAGGCGGCCTTGGGCCACGACGGTCGCCCGGCCCTCTTGTTGACCGACCTCCTCGGGGGCACGCCCCACAACGTGGCAGCGCTCACCTGCGCGCAGGCGCGCGGCACGGGCCGGGTCGTCGCCTGCGTCAGCGGCGCGAACCTGGGCGTCCTGCTGGAGGCCGCCACGAGCGTGACGGCGCTCGACGCTGAGGCGGTGGGCCACTTGGTGGACCGTGGCCGAGCCGGCCTCGTCGACGTCATGGCGCTGCTTGCAGAACGGCGCGCCGGGCGGCGCAGCGGCGTCGCCGAGTAGCCCTCGACAGAGGAGGGAACAGAGGTGCCACTGAAGCTCGTGCGGGTCGATGACCGCCTTATCCACGGCCAAGTTGTGGCGGTATGGCTGCGGGCCGTAGGAGCGGACCACATCGTGATCGTCGACGACAAGACCGCCCAGAACGAGTTCGTCAAGGAGGTCCTCACGCTCGCGGCTCCCGCGGGCGCTCCAGTAGACGTGCTCAGCGTGGCGGACGCGGTGCCGCGCCTGCAGGAGCTCGCGGCGTCGGAGTCCGGCACGTTCGTGCTGCTGCGCTCACCACTGACCGCTCTGCAGTTGCTGCAGGCTGGCGTGGCCTTCAGCGTCCTCAACCTGGGCGGCCTGGGCGCGGGAGCCGGTCGACACCAGCTGTACCGGAACATCTCCGCGAGCGGCGAGGAGCTGGCGGCGTTGCGCTCCATCGAGGCGCTCGGGACCCGGGTGGAGATCCAGATCGTCCCTGACGATCGGGGCGTGTCGTTCGCTTCGCTCGACAAGATGTAGGAGGGCCGGACTGCATGCGAGATGGGCTATCCCGAGGATCCGCGGAAGCAGGGAGGGCATGGTATGCGTAGTGGCTTTAGGCGCGTTCCCCTCATTCTCGCGGTCGCTGTCCCGGTGGCGTTGGCGCTGGCATTGCTTCCCGCGCAGGCCCTCGCTGCCTCGGACTCGGCCAGCGTCGTCAAAGTCAGCTTGGGCGCCGCAGCCCTGATCGGTCTCGGCTACTACCTCTCGTACAGCCCGTGGCTGGGCTGCATGCTCGGGTACTTCACCCTGTACCGCCCGCTGGTGGCCGGGCTCTTCGTCGGCATCATCCTGGGCGATCCCGCCAAGGGCACCCTTGTCGGCGCCGCCATCAACCTGGCGTACCTCGGCTTCATCAGTGCCGGCGGGACGATGCCGGGCGATCCTGGGCTGGCGGGGTGGCTGGGGACGACGCTTGCCCTCGCAGGCGGCCTGAGCTACGGCCAGGCGCTGGCGTTGGCGGTCCCCATCGGGCTCATGGGCACGATCGTGTGGAACACCACCATGACGGTGGACTCCGTTTTCGTGCACTGGGCTGACGCTCGAGCCGACAAGGGCGATGTGCGCGGGGTGACCCTGATGAACTGGGTGCCCAGTCAGATCTTCCTGTTCGTGATCACGTTCGTCCCGTGCATGCTCGCCGCGTACAGCGGTGTCGGCGCCGTCGTGAACGTGCTCAACACCCTGCCCATCTGGTTCCTGAACGGTCTCGCCGTCGCCGGCGGCGTGTTCGCCGCCATTGGCATCGCGATGAATATGCGCTTCATCTTCCGCGGCAGCGTGATTCCCTACTTCTTCATCGGGTACTTCGTCATGGTCGCCACCGGCGGGAGCCTGCCGATGGTGATCCTGGCCGCCATCGGGCTCGCGCTGGCCTACCTCCACGTGACGTTCGTGGCCGGCGGCGGGCGACCCGCCGTGCCGCCTGCACCGGGCGCAACGCTCGGCGTGATCGCGAAAGGCGGGGCGTGACATGGCAATCGAGACCGAATCCCCGAAGCGCATCACGCGTCGCGACCTCACCCATTCATGGCTGATCTGGTGGTTCCTGATTCAGGCCAACTACAACTACGAGCGGCTCCAGGCGACCGGGTTCGCGCACACGATGGCGCCCATCATCAAGCGCCTCTACCACACCCCCGAGGACATCACCGCCGCCTTGAAGCGCCACCTCACCTTCTTCAACACCGAGCCGGGCTGGGGCTCCGTGGTGCCCGGCGTCGTCATCGCCATGGAAGAGCAACGTGCCAACGGGGCCGACATCGATGACGACGCGATCAACGCGGTGAAGACGGGCCTCATGGGTCCGTTCGCGGGCATCGGTGACACGATTGACCAAGGCACCATCACCCCGATCCTGCTGGCTCTGGGCATTGGTGTCGCGGGCATTTCCGTCGTCGCGGGCAAGGTCTCAACCGGCACGGGCAACCCCCTCGGGGTGATCCTGTACCTCATCCTGCAGCTGGTTGCGACCGTCGCCATCTCTTACTTCCTGTTCACGCAGGGTTACTACCGCGGGCGCACTTTCGTGACCGACATCCTGCGGAGCGGCCTGATGGACAGGATCGTCACCGGCGCGCAGGTGCTGGGCAACCTAGTCCTCGGTGCCTTGGCCGCCCAGTTCATCACCCTGTTCCTGGCTCCCACGATCACGATCAACGGCACCAGCCTGAACCTGCAGACGGACATCCTCAACAAGGTCATGCCCGGGCTGCTTCCTCTCGCGCTCGTGCTCGGCACCTGGTATCTGCTGCGGCGGCGGATCAGCCCGATCCTTCTCCTCGTGGTGTTCCTGGTGGCGGCCCTGATCGGCTCGTACCCCTTCTTCGGCCCGGCGCCCCAGACGGTCGCCGGCGACAACTGCGGCTCAGCCATCCTCTCGCCGTATGGGCCATGCGCCGCTCCGACGGCCGCTCCGGCGGCCGCAGCACCCGCATCGCCAGCCCCAGCGGCGTCAGCCGCTGGGGCTGCCTCGGCGGCACCGTAGGCCTGGAGCACACAACCTGACACGCGTCCTTGCCAGCCAGTGACCCGGGCGCTCCTGGTCCGGGTCTCTGGCTGGCCGCGCAAAGGAGCATCGAGATGACCACGGCGCTTCCCGACGAGGCGATCCAGCCCAAGACACCAGACCGCATGCTTGTCGGGGCCATCAGCGCGCCACACCACGTCGAGCTCATGTCCGTCGCAGTACCCGCGCCCGGGCCCGGTGAGGTCCTCGTCCGCATCCGGGGCACGGCCATCTGCACGTACGAGCAGCGCACGTTCAGTGGTCAGCAGACGAACACCTTCCCCTGGTTGGGCGGGCACGAGATCGCCGGCGAAATCGCGGCCATCGGCCCTGCCGTTCCCGACGGGCTCGCCGTCGGCGACCGGGTCGCCGTTGGATCAGCCGGGTGTGGCTGCTGCCACTGGTGCCTGACCGGCCAGGACCGCGCCTGCTTGCGCCACTACACCTACGCGACCTACGGCGCTGCCAGCGGGCTGGCGGGCTTCGCCGAGTACAAGATGCATCCTGCCGACGGCGTGTATGCCGTGGGCGATGCCCCGTTCGAGCTCGCCGCCCTGGCCGAGCCACTGAGTTGCGCCGTCCACGCGGTGCGCATGCTCTCGATCGACCTCGCGGAAGACGTCGTCGTCATTGGCGCGGGCGTCATGGGCCTCCTCAACGTGCTTGCGCTGAAGCAGCGCGGCGCCCGCGTCATCGTGAGCGAGCTGGACGAGGCGCGCCTGGACGTGGCGCGCCGGCTCGGAGCCGATGAGCTCGTGGACGCTGGCGCGGACCCGGTGGAACGGGTGCGGGAGCTCACGGAGGGACGCGGGGCCTCCGCGGTCATCGCCGCGGTCGGCGGCGCAACGGTCAATACGCAGGCCCTCGCCATGCTCGCCGAGCGGGGCCGGCTCCTGCTGTTCGCCGGCGCGCACCCCGAGGCGCCGCTCGAGCTCCATCCCAACACCATGCACAACCACGAGCAACTCGTGATGGGGGCGGTCTCCGGGGACAAGCGGGACTTCTACGTCGCGAGCCGACTCATTCGCTATGGGCAGGTCGATCTCCGCCCGCTGGTGCAGGGAACGTATCCGCTCACCAAACTCGCCGATGCCCTGGACGCGGCGCTGTTGCCCGGAGCCTACCGGATCGTGGTTATGCCGTAGGCGCTCCGGTTCGCCTTGCTGACGTGCGCGATCCAGTTGGAGGCCCTTTATGAAACGCAGACTGCACCGGCTGCTGCGGCCGGATGGCCGACTTCTCATCTGTGCAATGGACCACGTGGCGTTCATGGATCGGCACTTACCGGGCCTCGTCGACTACGGCGCCAAGGTGCGCCTCGCGGTCGAAGGCGGTGCCGACGCGTTCCTAGCTCCGCTCGGCTCGATCGTCGCGCACGGAGACGACTTCGGATCCGCCGCCGTCATCGCCAGCATTCCAACCGGTGACCAGTTCCTGCCACGCGCCGTCGAGCATGCACTGACTATCGGGGCCGACGCGCTCAAGTGCATGGCATATCCGTTCACTGGCGACGACTCACTCGACCGGGCAGAACGGCTGGGGGCCGACACCGCCCGATTCGGGCTGCCCTTCATCATCGAGTCAATCCCTGGCGGTTTCGAGACCGTAGACAAGCACACGCCCGACAACATCGCGGTTGGGGCGCGGCTCGCGGCTGAGGCGGGAGCCGACATCGTCAAGACCTTCTACACCGGCGACCCTGTGACGATGCGGCAGGTGATCGCGTATGCTTCGGTCCCGGTGGTCGTGCTGGGCGGCGCGGCGAAAGGTTCACTACGCGACCTGCTAACCGAAGTCTACGACGCGGTTGCAGGTGCGGGATGCGCGGGCGTCGCGATCGGCCGGAACATCTGGGAAGCACCAGATCCCGCCGCCGTGACCCGCGGCCTTGCCGCGATCATCCACCAGCACGTGAGCGTCGATGAGGCGCTAGCGCTGTCCCGACCTGACGCCCGATGATTCCGTCGAGGTCGACCTCGTGCGCGCCCCTGGCCGCGCTGCTGGTGACCGTCTCGATGTGTGCGAGTCGAAGCTGATCGGGCAGGACCAAGTAGGTGAGTTGCCGCCCCTTCCGCGGATCGTCGACTACCCCCACCGCGACACGACGACCCTCCGCTCGGTGAAGAACATCACCGATTCCGATCGGCCATGGAGATCGCCGTAGCCAGTCTCCTTCAACCCGCCGAGCGTGGCGTAGGCCGCCGTGGCCGCCACGCCGACGTTGATGCCGATGTTGCCGGTCGTCGACTCGTGCTGGAACTTGCGGGCCGCCGCCCCATTCGACGTGAACAGGATCCCCGTGTGCCCGAAGCGGCTGCGACGGATGAGGCCGAGCGCCTCGTCGAGGTCCTTAGCCCGGATGACGCTCGCGACGGGCCCGAAGATCTCCTCCTGCGCCACGCTCATCTCCGGCGTCACGTCGTCGAGAATCGTCGGACCGAGGAACGCGCCGTCCGGGTAGCCGTCCACCGCCACGCCCCGGCCGTCTAGGACCACGCGGGCACCCTCCTCGATGCCCCTGTCGATCATAGCCACGATGCGGCGCTTCGCCTTGCGAGTGACGACGGGCCCGAGGTCGACGCTCTCGTCGAGCCCATTGCCGATCTTCATCGCCTTTGCAGCAGCGACAACACGCTCCATCAACGGCTCGTAGACGTCGCCCACTGGAACAAGCACGGACCCGGCGAGGCAGCGCTGCCCAGCCGCGCCAAAGAACGACGACACGATCCCGGAAACCGTCGCGTCGAGGTCGGCGTCCGGCATGACGACGAAGTGGTTCTTCGCGCCGCCCGCGACTTGGCCGCGCTTGCCCAGGGCGGCCGCGTCCGCGTAAAGCTTCCTGCCCACCGGGCTCGAACCGACGAACGAGAACCCTTGCGTGTCTGGGTGCCGCATCAGGGCGTCTACGACCCCGTGACTGCCATGTACGAGGTTCATGACGCCGGGCGGAAACCCGCACTGGTCGATGAGCTCGAAGATGCGAACCTGCGAGATCGGGACCGTCGAGCTCGGCTTGTTCACGTACGTGTCCCCGCAGGCCACCGCGTACGGCATGTACTCAAGCGGAACCAGCGTCGGGAAGTTGAACGACGGCACCATGAAGAACACGCCGAGCGGTGTGTTGGTGACGTGGAGATCGATGTTCGGCGAGACGGTGTCGTGGACTTGGCCTTTCAGCAGCGACGGGATGCCACAGGCGCACTCGACCTCCTCAATCGCCCGACGTAGCTCCCCGCGCGCATCCGAGATCGTCTTGCCCAGCTCCTGGACGAGCGTCCGCGACAGGTCCTCGAGGTGCTCCTCCATCAGGTGCTTGAGCATGAAGAACGGTCGGGCCCGGCGGACCGGAGGTTCCTTCTGCCAGGTCCAGAACGCCTCCTTCGCCACCCGGACCGCCTCGTTGACCTCATCCTCAGTCGAGCAGGGGACCTGCGCGATTGCCTCGCCTGTGACCGGGTTCACGACATCCCGCACGTCGGTCGACTGCGATTCGACCCACTTGCCCCCGACATAGTTGCGGAGTCTGCCGTACGTGTGCTGCGGCTCGGCCAGCAGTCCGGTCTTCTGGGGCGTGGTGCTCACCTGACGGCCTCCTATCAGCTCGTGGGGAACAGTGCCGGAGAATGAGTGGCGACGATACGGGCGGACACCTACCTCAGGCCGTCATTGCCCTTCACATTCTCGATGCTCAGCCCGCCCAAGCGGAAGTTCGGGCGGCCCCTGTTGGCGCCCGCGACGATGACGACCACCTCATCGGGGCCCGGGGCATCCGGCACGCTGACCGTGACCGTGTCGTAGTGCGAGCGCACGAAGAGAGCGTCCTTGAACGCGAGCGGGACGTCGATCTCGGCGCCCATCGCGCCGCGCTTGCCGGTCGAGGAGATCCAGGCCTTGCCGCCGCCAACCGCTTCGCGTACGCGATCGGCGAGGACCGACGTGAGGAACGCGTGGCTATGCTCCAACTCGCCGTTCGTCCCGACGAGGGCGGCCTTGCCGTAGCTCTGGACCGGCTCTGCCATCGCGGTGACGAGGAGCCGTCCCAGCTCTACCCCCAGCTCGCGGCTCGGCTCGACGATCTCCGAGAGGTCGGTGGAGTATCGCCCTGCGTATGGATTCTTCAGCACCGCTGCCACCGCCACCTTCCGCAACGGCGGATCCGCGGCGACGCCGGCCTCTCGCACGACGTGCTCGATGATCGTCACATACTTGCGGACCTCCAACATCGCAGCTACTCCTTCAGCACGGTCGTCGGCCTAAGGCCCTGAATGGGCTCTGGTGCGCCGTTCGCGGCGGGCGCAGGGCGGTCGATCCTCTGACGAGTCGGTCCACCACGCGTGGGATCCAGGGGTCGACGGACTGTGGAATCGGTGTGGCCTGTTGCTGGTATCGTCCCGCGCCGGGCCGGTGCGCGGTCGTCGAGCGCGAGCCGCTGCGACCGTCTCACCCCGACCGCGACTGGGCACCGAGGTGACATCTGGGGCACCATCCCGCTGCTGACCACGAGATCGAGTCGGTCGAACATCAGCCATCGTGTCATCTGTATAAGACAGAGATACAATATCGACATCGAGCGGAGGCGTCAACGTCGTCGCGCAGAGGAGTGACGTAGCCTCGACGTCGGGATGGCACAACTGCCTGCGACGCTCCTTGATCTCGGCGTGGGCGGCCAGAAGGCGGTACACCCTGCGTTGAGTCGCGAGGTAGCTGTCTTCGTTCGTTCGACCGCGTCAAGTACGCAGATTGGCTTGGCGTCGAGCCATCGTAGAGCTGTCGCTTGCTACGGGAGGCCTCCACGTGACAACTCTCATCCGCGGACGGTTCCTGATCACGTCTTCGTCGGCTGGCCTAGTGAGGGACGCAGCCGTCCTCTTGGATGGGCCCTCGATCGGCGACGTCGGACAGTGGTCCGAGCTGCGGGCGCGGTGGCCAGAGGCGGCGGTGGTCGGTGACGGCCGCGGTATCGTGACGGCGGGTCTCGTGAACACTCACGGGCACTTCTCTGAAGGGCTCGTCACTGGGATGGGCGAGACCCTGACGCTGCTGGAGTGGATCCAGCGGCTCGTCGCTCCGGTGGCGCCCCACCTCACGCGAGAGTCGGCCCGTGTTGGGACGCTGCTCAAGGGCGCCGAGATGGCACTCTCCGGCGTGACCACGGTGAACGACATGTTTGTCTGCTCCCCCAGGCCAGGAGATCCGGTGACGCCGGGCGTCGTCGACGGCCTCGAGCAGCTGGGGCTTCGCGGCGAGGTCGCCTACGGCGCTCAGGACCGGAACGATCCCCGGCCGATCGACGAGATCTTTGCCGAACACGAGGCCCTCGCGGCGGCCGCGGCGGCCTCGCGACGGTGCCGTTTCCGCCTAGGGATCGCGACGGTCTTGAGCCAGAGCGCGGACCTGTTTGCCGCCTCGGTCCAGCGGGCCGCAGATGCGGGCTGGCGGGTCCACACGCATCTCCACGAGGTCCGCGAGGAGGTCGTCGCCGCTCGCCAGGAGTACGGACTGACGACGATCGGCTACGCGGCCCGCTCCGGGCTTCTCGATCGCGAGATCGTCGCCGCACACTGCAACTGGTTGACAGAGGGGGATATCGAGCTTCTAGCCGAACACAGCGTTCGGGTCGCCCACAACCCGGTCGCGAACATGATCCTAGGCTCGGGCGTCTGCCCGGTGCGACGGTTGAAGGCCGCGGGTGTCGTCGTGGGCATCGGCACTGACGGACCCGCGAGCAACGACGACCAGGACATGCTCGAAGCGATGAAGTCGGCCGCCCTCCTGCAGAAGGTCAGCCGGCTGGACCCGACCGCGATGACCGCTCCAGAGGTGATGCGGATGGCGACGATCGACGGCGCGCGAGTGCTCGACCTGAGTGACGTGACCGGCTCACTCGAGGTGGGGAAGGACGCCGACGTGGTTCTCCTAGATGGTCGCACGCCGGAGCTTGCCGTGATCCACGACCCGTATCAGGCAGTTGTCTACTGCGCCACGAACCGCACCGTGTCCGATGTCTGGGTGCAGGGCGAGCGAATTGTCGCCGAAGGCAGACTCACGCGCGTGGACCTTGACGCTGTGATCGACGAGGCTCGGGACCTCGCGGAGGATCTCATCGACCGGGCTGGGCTGCGGAACGATCCACAGCTCGTGCATCCGGAAGTGAGGCGCGCCGCAGCCCGCGTGACCGGGGATGGGGGCGCGACTTGTAACTAACGCCGAAGCGGAGTGCGGGCCCGAGCGGCTGCGGACGCCGGGCTGACTATCGGACGGGAACGACGTCCACAGAGTGGAGCGCCGCGCGGACAGACGCGAGTCCACCCGACTCAAGCTCGAACTCGACGACGATGAGACGGCGCGCGCGCGCCGCCACGTCCTGAGGGAGTTCGGTGGCGTTCGTCACGACGACAATGTCGGCCGCCTCGACGAGCGTGGCCGAGCGTTCTGGGTCGGTCAGGCTCGTGCCGACGACCGGGGCGAGGGCGTAATGGCTCGCCAGCCCGACGATCTGCTTCGTCGTTCGCTCGTCGTGACCGACCGCGACCACTGAGACATCGCCTGGGAGATCCGAGAGCACTCGCATCGTGTTCTCGGCGAGCACAAGGTTGAGGGGGACGACCCTCGCGCTTGGCCCGAGAATGCTGCGGACCTCGGCGAAATGGAAGAACGACGTCAGGATGATCATTCCCTTGGTGCGCTTGGCGTTGAGCCGCAAGTCGGAAAGCAGCAGGGGTTCAACCTGGGTCTCGACGGACCGCCGAATCTGAGCGCCCACGGCGGCGAGATCGACAGGATTGCACTCGACGAAGAAAACCGGCGGGCGAGGCCGAAACGCCTCTTCGAGCACCTGCTCAACTAGCGTCCTGAGATCCTCGGCGGTGCGACCGTAGAGCCTCCAGCGCGCCGCGAGGCCGCGGAGCGCGTCCAGGGTGCGTTCGTCCGGCGCGTCGCCACGCGGAACTGTCAGGGCGACGGACGCGCCGCGCCGTTCGACGACGCTCACCCAGCCTCGGCGCTCCAGTCCCTGGAGCGCACGGCTCACGGTGCTCGGGCTCGCCCGCAGCTCGGCCCCGAGGGCGCGGACCGGCGGCAGCGGGCTGCCCGGCGCATACACGCCTGTGCGGATGCGCTCCACCAGGATTTCTTCCACCGCCTGCGCGGCGAGCGTAACCTGTTTCGTATCTGACCTCCCTAGGCGACCGCCTGCGGACAGCGAGCGTTCGCCGAAGAGGGGCGCCGCAACCCTCGATCCGTGGCCTCAGAGCAGCCCCATCAGGACCTCGAGCAACTCTGGCAATGCTAGCGGAGTGGCGCCACCACCACCGCGCGCGTAGACGGCTTGGACGGCCGGACGGGTCATTGCGGGATCGGTTGCACGGAGGCGCGTCGTGAGGCGGTCGCGAGCGCCGTCCGCCTCACGACGCGTGGGATGGATGTCGACCAGCCCGGGCACGCGGTCGTTCACGCCGATCAGGCGAACACGCCGTCCGCCTATCGTCTTCGATACGGGGATCCCTTCCGCCCTTCGACTCCCGCTAGCCATCAGGAAGCTACGGTGCGTGAGACCGGGCGCCACCCACGCGATGATTCGGTCGTACGCTGGCCGCAGGCGGTCGAGCGTGGACGCCACAATCTCAGTGAGGCGGTTGTGGACCTCGACGTACGCGGCCTTCTCGGCGTCGCCCCATCGCCACCGGCCATCCTCACCAAGGACGCCCGTGCAGTCCAGCCGCCAAGGAGAGACAGCCGTCCCGCGGTGCTCGAAGAGTCCCGGGTCGTCGTACGAGCTTGCGGGGGACTGCTCGCCGCGCCATCGGTAGACGAGCTCGTAAGGTACGAGCCCCATCGGCTCGGAGACGACGTACCGATGGACGACGGTCTCCTGTCGCACGAGCGGCGAGACCGTCAGGACCCCGGGATCCTCGTCGGCGTCGAGCCGCGCGAGGAACCCGGGCGGAGGGGTCGTTCCCGGCACGCCGGCCGAGGGCGTGAACCCGGCGCGGAGGAGCGCGCCGTTGATCCGCCGGTGCTCTAGGCTGAGCGGGTACGGCTTCGTCTTCGTGCACGGGATGATGACGGCGACGTGCCGCCCGGCCGGCAGGTCCGGCACGTATGCTTCACGGACGAACTCCCAGAACGGGCGGACCCGCGGGTGATCAAGCGCGTCAACGTTGTCCTGCGGGCTGTAGAACCGCATCGAGTCGTCCAACCGGAAGGGCGGGACGATCTTCGCGCGCGACTCCGCGAGCCGGCCGTCGCGCTCCATGATGCTCACCCCTCGAGCCCACTGGCCTTCGCGGCGGGCTCGCGCGCGGGCGGCCACACGTCGTCGAAGAGTCCCATCTCGAGGCCGTCGAGGTACTCGAGTAGGTCATCGACCTCAACCACGTCGCAGTACTTCTGCTGTAAGTCGAAGAGGTTCAACTTGTGGCTCAGCTCGCCGCGATCCCACACGCACTGCTCCGGGATGACGACCCGGAAGTTGTGGGA
>JAJYJR010000924.1 GCA_021789355.1 Chloroflexota bacterium
GTCCCGTTCACACGTTGCAGCCGGCCACGTCGCCGGCTGAGGATTGAAACGGGTCGGCCGTGGGGGCCCGCTGCCCGGGCGAGCTGTGGTTGCAGCCGGCCACGTCGCCGGCTGAGGATTGAAACTTGTCGTCGTCGCCGGCGAGGACGAGCGGCACGCCGAGTTGCAGCCGGCCACGTCGCCGGCTGAGGATTGAAACCTGCCGATCGTGAACGGCGGCGGCATCGTCGCCTTCGCGTTGCAGCCGGCCACGTCGCCGGCTGAGGATTGAAACAGGACGGGCCCCAGCGCCGAGCGATGAGCTGGGAAGTTGCAGCCGGCCACGTCGCCGGCTGAGGATTGAAACGCGTCGAGCCCCGGGGCGGCGAGGTCGAAGCCGTCGCGTTGCAGCCGGCCACGTCGCCGGCTGAGGATTGAAACCGGGCGCCGCGCGAGGGAAGGGGGCGGGTCATGGCCGGGTTGCAGCCGGCCACGTCGCCGGCTGAGGATTGAAACCTTGAGCGGGATGTTGCGCGCGTGGCAGGCCTTGACGAGTTGCAGCCGGCCACGTCGCCGGCTGTCCGCGGCCATGAGAAAGATGGCGTGTGAAGGGGACGATCGAGGGTAGACACGGGGATCCCCTCGGCTCAAGCGCAATGTGATGCGCACCAACAGGAGCTATCGAGGAGATCCCGATGACGACCGTAGGCGGTTTTGACCTCCACCGCGCCCAGATCACCTTCGAATACCTCGACACCGAGAGCGGCGAGGTCAATCGGGGCCAGATCCGACCGGCGACCCGAGCCCATCTCGCCGCCTGGCTGCGGGAGCGATTCGATGGCCGGCGCGACGTCGCGATCGCGCTCGAGGGCTGCACCGGCTGGCGCTTCGTCGTCGAGGAGCTCGGCCGGGCGGGCATCGAGCCCCACCTCGCCGAGCCCGCCGACACGGCGACCCAGCGGGGTCGCAAACGGCGGGCGAAAACGGATCGGGCCGACGCCCATCTGCTCTGCGAGCTCCTTGGGCAGCGCCGGCTGCCCGAGTCGTGGATCCCGCCCTCGCACGTCCTCGAAGTGCGGACGCTCGGCCGGACGTACGTCGCGCTCATGGACGAGCGGCGGGCCTGGCAGCAGCGGATCCACGCGCAGCTCTTCCATCAGGGCGTCCCACCCCTAACGGCCGGACTCCTGACGACTGCCGGGCGGGCGGCACTCGAGCGCGCCGAGCTCTCGCCGGCCGGCCGGAGTCAGGTCGCGGTCGCCCTGGCGGCGATCGACGGGCTCAGTGCGCTGATCGCGCCGCTTCGCGCCCGGCTCTGCGCGGTCGGCCGACGCCACCCGGGCTGCCGGGCCCTCCTCGCGCAGTACGGGATCGGCGAGCTCACAGCCGCGCTTATCTGGGCTGAACTCGGCGATCTCCCGGCGCTTCCGCAACAGCGCCCAGCCCGTCCGCTTCGCCGGGCTCGACGTGACCGTCTGGAGCTCCGACGAGCGCCACTCACCCGGCCATCTCGCTCGTCAGGGCTCGGCCGAGCTGCGCTGGGCGCTCTATGAGGCGGCCAAGGTTTCGAGCCGGCCAGGTTCGCCCGACCACGCGTACTACGCGAGCGTGCAGGAGCGCCTCGGCGGCAAGCAGGCCACGCTCTCGGTCGCCCGCAAGCTCCTGCGACGCTCCTACCACACCCTCCGCGAGCTTGGCGACGCCGCCTGGGCGCCCCTGTCGCCCACCGACGCGATGGCCGCCTGACGGGGTTCGACGGTGCACGCGCTCGCCCGATTGATGCTCGCGGCTGGCTCCCGCATGGGGACTGTCGCCGCCTTCCCCGGCGGCCGGCCCGGAAAGACTGAGCAGCCGCGGTCATCGCCGGAGTCCATCCGACCCGCCATCATGTCGCCGGATCGGTTCGATCCGCGCACCCAGATAAGGCTGGGCGACCCCACGCACCGCCGCCTCCCGCGCCTTACAGGTCAAGGAGGTGAACCGATGGCCTGACGTCGGAGCCCGTCCGATCGCCTCCGACGCTGCGCCGCTCCTCGCCGTCGTCAAGGTCGTTCGTCCTCGCGCTGCTGCGGGCGCTCCACCTTGACCCCGACTCCGGGGCGACGCGCGGGTCCTGAGCGATCGGCTGCTGCTCCTTGCCGACACGCGCTTGCACCGGACGCCCTTCACAGATAAGTCCCCACTGGCGGCAAGGCGGGTTCAAGGCGTCGTCGCAACATCGCCGTCTTGTTCGACCGAGTGTAGAAGCCTGTCGAGAGCCTCGGCGGGTGCCGTCACCTCGGTCGGTTCGCACCTACGACAACGCGCTCGCCGAGACCGTCAACGGGCTCTACAAGACCGAGCTCATCCGGGCTCGGGGTCCCTGGCGCACGGCCGACCAGGTCGAGCTCGCGACCGCAGCCTGGGTCGCCTGGTGGAACGACCAGCGCCTCCACTCGGCCTGCGGCGACATCCCGCCCGCCGAGTTCGAGGCGGCCTACCATCAGCGGCTACAGGCGAGGGAGGCCGCCCGAAACCCAATCACTCGAGTGGTGTGCCCTGGCTTCCGTGGAGTCGGATAACTGGAATCATGGCGCTGTCTCGAACAGGAGGCAGCTTTGGGAAGAAGGGGTTATCCGCCAGAGTTCCGTCGACGCGTGCTCGACCTGCTCGC
>JAJYJR010000925.1 GCA_021789355.1 Chloroflexota bacterium
GTGCGACCGGGTGGCCGTGGTCAGGCGGACGATGTAGTCGGCGACGACCGGGTCAACGTACATCTCCCGCACCGTCGCCTGCATCGCGAGGAGCTCCTCGACGCTGACCACCTCGCCGATCTCACCCAGCGGGTGCATCCGCTTCTGCTGGTCCATCACGACGAGCTCCTCGGACGGCGAGGGGTAGCCGAGCCGGAGCCGGAGCATGAAGCGATCCAGCTGAGCCTCCGGCAGCGCGAAGGTGCCCTCGTACTCGATCGGGTTCTGCGTGGCCAGCACCAGGAACGGACTGGGCATGGGGTGCGTCTTGCCGTCGATGGTGGCCTGGCGCTCCTCCATGCACTCGAGCAGGGCGGACTGCGTCTTGGGTGTGGCGCGATTGATCTCGTCGGCAAGGACCACCTGGGCCATGATCGGGCCCGGGCGGAACTCGAACTCCTGGGTCCGCTGGTTGTAGATCGAGAGCCCAGTCACGTCGGATGGCAACAGGTCCGGCGTGAACTGGATCCGGCGGAACGAGCAACCCAGGCTCCGTGCGAGCGCCTTGGCGAGCACGGTCTTGCCTGTACCTGGCACGTCCTCGATCAGGATGTGGCCCTGGCAGATCAGCGCCACGAGCGCCAGACGGACGACGTCGTGCTTGCCGACGATCACGTGCTCCACGTTGGCGACGACCCGTCCCCCGAGCGCCCGCACGTCCGCCATTCGACACTCCCCCGCTGCAATGGTGTCTGCCTGGCCGCCCGCCGTTCGGCCGGGTTCGCCCAGTCATGGTACGTCACGTGCCACCGGGAGAGTTCTGGCGTCCCTCGGGGCAGGGCGCGCGCGGCTTGGTCAGCCGCGCGGGGCGTTGCTCCCCCGCGTTTCAGCCGCGCCGCAGGGTCAGCACGCCGACCCACAGGGTCATGAAGCCGCCGAGGAGCCCGAAGATCCCCAGCGGCAGCTCCCCCGCGCTCCACGACGCGACCCCCATCACGAAGAAGACCGCGGCCATCACCAGCGCGACGAGCATCAGCATCACGCGTTCGACCAGGGGACGTCGCGTCTTCACGGCGGGCCGCCCTGCTGCAGCGCCAGGTAATCGGCCATCACGCGGCTGGCGAGCGGCGCCGCCTCGGTCGCCCCGGAACCTGCCCGCTCCAGGATCACCGCCACCGCGATCCGGGCCCCCTGGACCGGCGCGAACCCCACGAACCACGAGTGCGACTCGCCGGAGCCACCGAGCTGCGCCGTGCCCGTCTTCCCGGCGGTCGGCACGCCCGGGACCTTGCCGAGCCCCGCGAACGGGATGCCCCACGCCCCCTCGACCGCCTGCTGCATGGCATCCGCGATAGTCGACGCAATGGCCGGGTCGACGACGCTCCGCCACGGTGTGGGGTCGACGGGATGCAGGACTCCGCCGCTGTCGCGCGTGCCGATCACCAGGTGGGGTTGCATCAGGACCCCCCCGTTCGCGATCGCGGCGGCCACCAGCGCCATCTGCAGCGGCGTCACCAGCACCTCGGCCTGCCCGTACGCCGCGTTGGCGAGCTCCACGCGATCCTTGAACCCGCCCAGCGGGCCGCCGCCGCCCGTGACCTGGCTGGCGGCCGTGGGCAGGTCGAAGGGAAGGGGCGCTCCGAACCCGAGCCGAGCGGCCCACTGCACCAGCGCCGGGCCGCCGACCGCGAGCCCGACGTGGGCGAAGTAGATGTTGCAGGAGACCTCGAGCGCCTGCGTGTAGTCGAGCGCGATGCCGTCGGTGAACGGATGGTGGCCGTCTATCACGCGGTATCCGTCCACCAGGAAGCCGGTCTTCTCTTCCGCCGGCTGGTCGGGATAGGTGGTCTGGGCGGTGATGGCGCCCGACCCGAGCCCGGCGATCGAGGTCACCAGCTTGAAGACCGACCCCGGCACGAACAACCCCTGGGTGGCCCGATCGAGCAGCGGAGACGCCGGGTCGGTCGAGAGCTGCTGGAAGGCGGCCGCGCCGGTCGCCGGGTTCGCGACCTGGTTGGGATCGAACCCGGGGCTGCTGACGAGCGCCAGGATCTGGCCCGTCGCGGGATCGATCGCCACGACCGCACCCCGCCTGTTCCCCATCAGCTGTTCGGCGTCCTTCTGCAGCCGCATGTCGATGCCGAGCACCACGTCCTGCGGGCGGTAGAGCTGGAACTGAAGCTTGCGCAGCAGCAGGTCCGCCTCCGACTGGCCCGACAGGCCGATCAGCACCCCGTCCTCGGCCGCCTCCAGGCCCGCCGTGCCGAACTGCGGGCTCCGGTACCCGAGCAGCGGCCCCAGCGACGGGTCGGCCAGATACTGGCGCACCACCGTCCCGTTGGCCAGCCGCACCGACTTCGCCAGCACCGTGCCCCGGGAATCGAGGATGCGGCCAGGGAGGCTGGACTGCCCTGCCGCCTGCACGAGCGGGTTGCCCGGGTCGAGCGTGAGGGCGTCGGCGCGCACCACCTGCCAGTAGGTGAGCGTGCCGCCGATGAGGACGTACGCGAGGCCGAGCGCGAGCGCGACCCGCAGCACCGACCGGCCGATGCGGGGCGCCACGAGGTCGTGCGGCGCATCGCCCGGACGCACCGCGGCCCCCGGGTGGCGGCGCAGGTTCACGCGGGGCCACCCGCCGGGGTGGCCCCGAAGA
>JAJYJR010000098.1 GCA_021789355.1 Chloroflexota bacterium
TGGGGACAGAAGTGGACCGGTTGGTCGGGGCGAGAGGAGTGGCGACGACGATAACCATGTCATCGCACGTGCGCCCGTTCCGGCAGCGAGCATCGGCCTGAGAGGGCTAGGGCCGAGCCTTCACGGGTGAACGTCCGGATCGCGGCCTCGTGGCCTCGACGGCGTGTGGCAGCCGCCAGCTGAGCGGTACCATGTCGGCAGAGTTGACAAGTGAGCGTGAATGAAGAGCATGAGGCGCCCATGACGAACGCTCAGTCATCCTCGACGAATGCTGGAACCGCTACGCGCCTGGCCGCTCGCATCCGAGAGGCCCGCGAACGGACAGGCCTGCCGCTCGAGGAGGTGGCCGCTCTCGGCGGCATGACCGCAGTGGAGCTGCGAACTGCTGAGGAGGAAGGCCGCATCTCGACCTATCGTCTGGAGCGCATTGCGGAGGCAACGCACCAGAGCATCGAGTTCTTCTTGGCAGCCGCCGACGACGAGCCGGTCAGCGCTCTTCTGCGCGCCGAAGATGGCAGCGGCACGAGAACTCGCGAAGCGATCGACTGGTTCGAGCAGTTCATCCAGCGCTACGAGTTCGTCGCCTCCCTGGGTAGATGAGCGGCGTCGTCGACCACGACGCCATCGCCCGTCGTGCCGACGAGCTCCGTCGACAGCTGGGACTCGGGAACGCGCCGGTCGTCGACGTTGCGGCGACTCTTCGCTCTGCCGGCCTGAAGCTCGTCCAGCGGCGTCTCGGTCAGGGCGGGCCGGATGGCATGTATGTACGCCGCGGCGACGTCGCGTTCGTCCTCCTCAACAACGACAAGTACCTGCCGCGCCAGCGGTTCACCGCCGCCCATGAGCTTGGCCATCACATGCTTGGTCACCGCGCGGCCATCGATGAGGACGTGCTCGACGTCAAGGGGCGTTCCCAAGAGGAGGAGGCGAACACCTTTGCCGCCAGCTTCCTCGTTCCGCGGCATGCCCTCCAGGAAAGGGTGCGTCAGAGCTCCGAGATCACACCCGGCTGGGTCTTCGATCTCGCAGTCGAATATGGTGTCAGTTACAACACGCTCGTCTATCGGCTGCACAACTGCGGGCTGCTGTCACGGGGCGCTGAGCAGCGTGACGAGCTGAAGGCTGCGTCGCGGTCGGTTGTCGCCGAAGCGCTCGACATGCCTCAGCCGCCCAAGGAGACGGTGTTTCCGCCGGAGTTCGTCCGGGATGCAATCGCCGCTCACGTGGCCGGGGAGATCACGTTCGAGCGGCTCGCCGAGTTGCTCGAGGTTCCGGAAGCACAACTGCAGCGTCGCCTGAAGGGGGCGGTACAGGCGGATTATGACGCTGAGGCGACTTAGCGGCGAAATCCATGATCCGCGTGATGGGGAGTGGATGTTCGACAGCAGCTCGCTAATCAACCTCCGGATAGCCGGCCTGCTCGACACGATCATGCGGGAGTTTCACGGACGCGCCCACCTCATCGAGGAGGTGTTGGTCGAGCTGGACAAGGGCACTACCGGGCCGATTGTCCGCAGCTCGTCCTGGTTCGAGGAGGTGGCCCCGGACGCGGCCACGCACCTGCGTGAGGTCGCTCGGCTGCGGCAGCGCTGGCGATCCGCTCCTGGTCGGGACAAAGGAGAAGCTGCCTCGATCGTGGTCGCAAGGAGGCGCGGCTGGCGGTTGATCTGCGAGGACGGCGTCGGCTACGCGGCGGCACGGACTGCGGAGCAGGTGTGTGTGATGCGCACCGTCGACCTAATGGTCGCGATGGTCCGCTGCGGGTGGGCGGGTGCCGCTGAAGTGTGGGCCGGATACGAGACTCTGCGAGACGCCCGGCAGAAGCTCGGCGTCGTGCCGTGGGAGGACACGAAGGTCAGGCAGCCGCGCGTGAAGTTCGATCAGCTTTGCTCGCCACGCCTGAGGTTCGATGAATGTCTGTACGACGGGGCTTCCAGCTAGAGTCAGGCCCGGCAGTCACCGCCAAAGTGTTGGGCGCTACACGACGCCCAGCTCGTCGAGCTTGAGTAGTAGGGCAGCCATCTCGCCCGACGCCTGAGCGACCGCGATGGTGTTGTGGAATAGGCGTTCAGCGTGATCAGGGTGACGAGGATAGGTCGCGAAGACGACCGACTTGCCTGCAGCCCGCGCGGCCGCGCCCAGCGGGGCTATCTCGTCGAAGATGGCGAAGCGATGTTTGATCTTGTTGTAGGCCTCGAGCAGGGTCACCGGCGGAACTGGCGAGCCAATCGGGACCAGATCGATGACGATCTTCACGTCGTCGGGCTCCTTGTCGACGTCGCTCGCCCCGACGTCCGGCCATGTGCGGGGCACCCCTGCCTCGCGATAGAAGTCGGAGATATGACGCAGAGTGGCCGGCAGACTCGTGTAGTCGTGCGCCAGGAACTCCCGGTCCTCGCCTTCGACTGCAAGCGTGTCCAGATCTGGTATCGCCAGCAGCTCGGGGAGCGAGCGGCCCTGCCGAACCTCGTCGAAGAAGTCTCCCGCAGCGGCTCCCTTCGAGTTCAGGTATCGAGCGAATAGGCCGCCCCGGTCGCGAAATCGGATCGCATGCCCAAGCGATGCACAGTCCTCAACGGCGGCCGCGAGCTGCGCTAGGAGTCGGGCGACAACGTAGGTTTGGACAAGGGCCCCCGTTCTGGCGTGCTCCGCGATGGCTTCTGCCTCGCTTCGTTCGACAACGTACATGAGGCTCTCTACGATGACGCCGACCTCGTCCGCATCGACCGCCGAACGATGGAGAGCGAGGGCGGTCGCCGGGTGCGTCAGGCACGTCTTGCTGGTGAACTCCCTCAGGAAGATCCGATCCACGTCCTGCACCGCCGATCCTCCGAACAACTCGCCAGAAGGGGCCACGCGACGGCCGGTCCGCTCGTGCCCATCGACGGACACGGGTAGCCTTCGCCGGCCTTTCGAAGCACTCTCGGACACCGACGGGCGCGCAGCTGGGCCCTCGGGTCAAGAGGTGGACGCCTGCACCAGTAGGACGGCCCAGGAGCCCTTCGATGCCCGCAGAGCCGTCTCCGAGATCAGCAGGTAGCGCCAGCGCCCGCACGTTCCCTCGTCTGTGACGCGCCGGGCCCAGCGCTCGCCGGCGTCGGCCTTCGCAACGACGTCCGGCGCGCCCATCTCCTTGTCGCTCTTGGTCTCCAGTAGGTAGTTGACGCCCTCGGCGAGCGCGTAGAAGTCGGCGCTGTAGTGGCCCCCGTCCCACTCGATGACGTGCTCGCCCCGCTGGATGCGGGCCCAGAGCTCGATCGCGTCCGAGCCATCGAGCAGGTTGGCCAGCTCGCGCTCGGTCGAGCTATCGAACCACTCGACCGCCATGAAGCTCTTGGCCCAGCCGGAGTACGACTCCGAGCGCGCGAACGGCCCGAAGCGGTTCGGGTTCACGGGGCGGACATTAGTCCGGGTTGGCCGGAACTCGACCGGCTCGACGATCTCCTCGAACGTCTCCGGGGATCGGTGGAATCCGCCGCGGATGATCCTCCGCGCGGTGTCGATGGCCACGGGCAGGAACGCGCCCAGGTGGGCCTCCGCAGCCTCCCCGCCTGCGCCGGCGACGAGCGCGTCGACGAGGCGGCGGGCCGCATTAGCGTTCTGGGCGTTGGAGGGGACCTCGTCGAACGCGAGGATGGCCTCTCGGAGGTTGGCCCGGAACCTCCCGATCGGGAGAGCAAGGCTGGCCGCGCTGATACGGTCCACCGTCTCGTGCGGCACAAGCCGGAGGCCGGTCGCGCTCATCGGGTCGACCTCGATGTCCAGCCGCTTGCGTTCCAGGACTTCGTCGGGCGCCGCGGCGAGCGTCTTGCCGACCTGCTCGAAGGCCGAGTCTGGGATGTCGGCCAGCGAGAACTGCCGCCGGGCAAAGGTCCGGGAGACGCGCGGGATGCTGACCCGGCGGTCCACTTGTGGGACGACGAGGTTGCTTAGCCGGAGGGCTTGGGCCTCGGCATCCTCGGTCCGGTCCTCCGCGGCCGAGATGAAGAATGCCGCAGACGCTTCCCCTGCGCCCGCGTGGCCAGACGGCGATGCTCCCAGGGACAGGCCGGCGACCGCCTCCGGGGACAGGATCGGCTCGGCCTCGAGGGTCTGGGCAGGAGTTGCGGCCATGGTGGTCGGCGTGCCTGTGGACGCCGCGGTGGCGGCCGACGCGCCCGTCCGGGCGGCCACCAAGCCCTCGATGAGCACGTTCGCCCGGGCGAGCACCCGCTCATACCGCTCGTGCGACAGCACCTCGACGGTGTCGAGCAGCTCGATGCCGGTGTACCGGCCCCAGGGCAGCCGGAGGCCGCGACCGAGCGTCTGCTCTGTGAGCGCGTCCGAGATCGAGGGGCGGAGCGAGCAGATCACGTAGATGTTCTTGACGTCCCAGCCCTCCTTGAGCATGGAGACGCTGACGATCACGCGCACCGGGCTCGACGGGCTCTCGACGTCGTCGAGGCGCGCGAGCGCGTCGTCGGGAGCCTCGGAGTGGATGACGAGGACCCGTGCGTCGTAGTCGTCGGGGAAGAACCCGGGGCGCCGCAACACCGACGCCACCTCATTCGCGTTCTCAATCGTGTCCGCAACGACAAACATGACCGGGTTGAGGGTCGCCGAAGCGGTGGCACCAGCGAAGACACCGATCGCCCGGCGCTTGGCGTCGAGGAGCCGGAGCCCATCGCTCAGCTGGGTCGCCACGTCGGTCCGATCGTCACGGCGGCCGACGAGCACTGGCGTCTTGACTAGCCGATCCGCGATCGCACGCGCGAGCGGGTAGCGGTAGACGACCTTGGCGAGCGAGCCTTTGTCGGGAGTCGCGGTCAGGCCGATCAGGCCGAGCGGAGACAAGTCGCGAACGGCGTCGCTGAACGCCTTGGCCTTCTCCTGGTACACGTGGTGCTCGTCGGCGATCACAACGAGGTCAGGGGTCTCGCGGAGGTGCTCGTAGAGATCGCGGCCGATCCACTCTTGGAACTTGCGCGTGCGGCGGGTGACCTTGTCCGTCGGGCGGATCAGCTGCTGGACGTTGAACACGAACAGCTTCACGGCGTTCGGGTCGTCTAGGGCGGCCCGCACGCGACCGGTGGCGAAGTCGTCGGCCGTAATGACCTCCGGCCGCCATTCCATCCCGCCGAGGACCGACTTCGGGTGCCCGGGGGTGAAGTTGTCGATGGTCTTCCGCTGGATCGTCTTCCCGGGCGTCACGACGAGGAAGTGGCGGACCCCTTGGGTCGCGAGGTACTCGATAAGCCCGGCCGCGATGTACGTCTTCCCCACGCCGGTCGCGAGGTCGCATACGACCTCGAAGCCCTCGTCCCCGTGCTGCTCGAAGACACCCAGGACGGCGGCGATCGCCTCGCGGTTGGGAGCCCGAAGGTCAAGGCGGGCCGCGATATCGTCGAGCAGCGGCTCGTCGAGGGTAATGAGCGGTCCGATCACGGCGTCGTCTGCCCCGATGACCGCTCGACCGGCAGCGTCAGCTGGTAGCCGACACGCGCGAGGTCCCGGGGTACCTTTCTCACCTTCGCGCCCTTTACAAGGGAGGTTGCGACCTCCGCTGCTCCCGCCTCGATGGCCTCGGCCACGATCAACAGGCCCTCGCCGGGCGCTAACCGCTGGGCGATGTATCGGGCAACGTCGGGCGTGAGGACGCCATCGATGACCGCAAGGCGGCTCCTGCCGCGCCGGCCAGCGAACGGTGCCTGCGGCTCGAACGTGTAGCCGAACTGCGCGGCGACGGCTGCCGCGAGCTCCCCTCCAGAGGCCCACTCCGCCAGGACCAACGTCCCGTCGACCTCCTCGAACATCGACGGCCCAACCTCCAGGTGCCGGAAGCCGCCGCCGCCAGTCCAGCCGGTTGCCTCAGTGATGCCGCCCGGGTCCTGGCCGAGCACGACCTTCTCGAGTCGCGGGCGTATGTAGGTTGACACTGTGTCGGCCTGGAGCTCCGATATCACCCAGCGCCGACTCATCTTGTGCGCGACAGCGGCCGTCGTGCCTGAGCCCGCGAAGCAGTCGAGCACCAAGTCCCCTGGGTTGCTTGCGATCAGAAGGACGCGCTGGAGCAGTCGCTCGGGCTTCGGCGTCGCGAATGCGAGGCCTCCGAACAGCGCCTTGATCTCGTAGCTGCTGGTCCGGGTCGAGCCGACCTCCTCCTGGCGCCAGATCGTCTCAGCGGGCCGGAACCTCTCCTCGGGCATGTATGTCCGAAACCATGCGGTGTAACCGCTGCGGCCGCGGATCCACTCGATCAAGTGGGCATCCCGCTCAACCCGCTCGCGCCCCCAGCGCCAGCGCCCATCCGTGCCATCGGTCTGCTTGGGGTAGACGACCGAGCCGTCTGGCGCGGTGAGGGGGAAGTAGAGCGATGGACGGTCCTGCCGCGACGGGTCTCCGCCCATCGCGCGGAGCGGTTTGATGCTGTATCGCCGCCCGCGCTCGTCCACCCTGTTGTAGTGGGTGCCCTCGTCCGTAGCCGCGAGCCGGTTGAGCGTGAAGCCCTCTGACCGTCGGTAAACCAGGATCGTGTCGTGCCGCACCGAGAAGGACTTGGTGTCCATCCGCGGGCTGTCCGTCTTCTCCCAGATCACCGAGGCCACGAAGTTCTCGCGGCCGAACAACTCGTCGAGGACCACCTTGCAGTAGGCACCCTCCGAGTCGTCGAGGTGGACCCACACCGAACCGTCTGGGGCCAGCAGGTCTCTGATCTGCTCGAGCCGGTCCCGCATGAACGTCAACCATGCGGAGTGCTCCAAAGCGTCGTCGTACTGCGCGAATGCCTGTCCCGTGTTGAACGGCGGGTCGATGTAGCAGAGCTTGACCTTGCCGGCGTAGTGCTCCCGGTAGCCAGGAAGGCGCGTCAGCGCGGTCAGCGCGTTCAGGGCGTCGCCACGGATCAGGAGGTTGTCGGACGGGTCACCCACGACGTCCAACTCCCGCAGGAGACGCACCTCGTTGATGCGCCAGTCGGAGCGGTCAACCCACGTGAAGGACTCGTCGTCGTGCGCGAGAAGGCGCAGGCCCTTGTTCGCCCAGGTCAACTCAAGGCGGCCAGACGGCTTCACCAAAAGACACGTCCCCTAGAGCCACGGCAACCCCGGGCAGAGCCGTGGAGGCCGGCATCACGCATTGTCAACCAGAATCGAGAGCTTCGGGGCCGCGATCTGTAACGCGACCCGTGGAGTCGTCGTTACGGCGACGTTGGCCCGGCGGTCTGGACTCAAGGCGAGTCGGCGCGCCGCGCGCAGCGGCACTCGCCTACCGGACCCAGGTCTGCCAGTCGGTATACGGCAAGCCACCGGGGAGCGGCGCGGGCGACGGGGGTTCCGGTGTGGCGTCCGTCGGCGGGCGAGCGGCCAATGACACGAGGGCGACGAGTCCCAACACGGTGGCGCCGAGCCCCCAGAGCCACCCGGGGACGCGCCACGTGTCCCCCGCCGCGGGTGCCGTCTGGGCGTCGCTGAGGCGCGGGACCGCCGGCTGCGTTGCGGCGCTGGCGTGGGCGGCCGCCTCCGGGGCGTGCGCCTCGGCGGGTGCTGCGGCGCGCTGGGACATGGTCGCGGCGATCGCGCGTCCGGCCTCGGTGAGCCGCCAGCGGCCGCGCTCCGGGCTCCAGACAAGACCGGTCTTGACCAGGTGGGTCAGGCCATAGCGGGCCGCCCGCTCCGAGCGCCCAGCGGCTCCCGCGAGCGCAACGGTCGAGGCGTCGCCCTGGAGCAGAGCGGTCAAAAGCAGCTCATCGCGAGTCATGGCACACATATACAGCTCGGGCCGCCGACGCGGCAAGCGGCCGGCCTCCGCCCTGCCGCAGCCTGCCGGAGCCGGCGGTTGCCGGCCACGGCTTTCCCGCGGCGGACCGCGCCGGGACGGACCGCCGGAGCCTGCCGGACTGCGCCGCAGCATGCCAGTCCGGCAGCCTGACCGGCCGGGCGGGCGGGAGTGATCCCGCCGCGTGCGCCCGCTACGATCTACGGTGTGGAGCCCGTCCAGCACCTGCCGGAGCCTGCCGCACGGGGGCAGCATCGATGAGGGATGCCGGTGCGCCCAAGGGGCGCCGATCCGATGGGCAGGGCCGCGTCCGCGGAGATCGGGCGAGCGCGCCGGCGGCCGGCACGTCCGAACCCCTGGCGGACCCGCGCGGGAAGCCGCCCGCGGGGTCGCCGAGTGACGGCGGGACGGTGGAGCCGGACGCTTCGGAGAACGCGGTCTGGCTCGTCAGTGCCGGGTACCAGATCGTCCGGATGACGCAAGCGGCCGAACGCCAACGCGCCCAGGTGCTCGACGAAGCCCGCCAACAGCGCCCCGATCTGCCTGACGCCAAGTTCGGGATCCTCACCGACCGGGGCTTTCCACTGGCCGTCCCCTTCACGGCCACGGTGGACGAGGTCCTGGCCTACCTCGAGACGTTTGGCCCGCCGCCGGCGCCGTCTGCTGCGGCGCAGCAGGCGGCCGAGCGCCAGCGGGGCGAGGTCCTCGACGCAGCCCGCCATCAGCGCCCCGACCTGACGGACGCCCAGTTCGCCATCCTCACCGACCGGGGCTTTCCGTTGACCGTCCCCTTCGCGGCCACGGTGGACGAGGTGCTGGCCTACGTCAATGCTGTGCGTCCCCTGCCGCTGGCGCCGTCGGCCGCGGCACAGGAGGCGGCCGAACACCAACGAATCGAGGCGCTCCAGGAAGCCCGCCACCAGCGCCCCGACCTGACCGACGCCGAGTTCGCCGTCCTGACCGACCACGAGTTCCCGCTGGCCGTGCCGTTCGTCGCGACGGTCGAGGAGGTTCTCGCCTACCTCGCTGCCGCACGCCCGCGGGGCCGGCGGCGCTCGCCCACCGGTGGCGCCGGTCGGCCGCGTCTGCAAGAGCCCGCCCTGCGCGACGAGCTGCAGCGGGTGCTGGCAGAGCTGCGCGACGAAGGCGAGGATCGGCCCACCCGGGCGCTGGTGGCCGAGCGCCTCGGAATCGAACCCGCCACGCTCCGTCGGCGCTTGCAGCGGTTCCCCGACCTGCGCACCTTGCTGCCCACGTCGGGCCGCCCGAGGCGCATCGACCGCGCATAAACCCTGGCGCCCATTCTTGAGCTTGGACCGGGGGGGTGACCGATCGACACTCCCCGTTGATGAAAGCCATCTACGTCGTCCTGCCGACCGAAGCCTTCGAGGCGTTGCGCCGCTTGGCCGCTCGCGAGCTGCGCCATCCCCGCCAGCAGGCCGCGCGGCTCATTCTCGACGGACTCCGGCGCGAGGTGAGCGACGTATCGCTCAGCGCGGCCGCCGGCGAGGCCGCGAGAGAGCGACGCCGCGATGGGTAGCCGACGCATGCGAGGCGCGACGTTGCCCAGGGGGCCGGTCGGCTCGGTGGAGCCCTCGGTGGATGCGGCCCCGGCCAATCACGCGACCCCCCTGCCGTACTGGGCCAAGAACCGGGTTCAACGAGTTCCCGATCGGCGATGCTCGATCTGCGGCGGCGAGGTGCGGCGCGCCCACCGCGGACCCACCCCCCGCTGCTGTGTGAGCTGCGAGCTCGGCCGGCGCCGCGTGCGCCAGCTGCGCGCCTACCTGCGCGCGGCCGAGCGCCTGGCCGACGCGCTCGGCCGACCGGAGGTGGCCGAGGCCGCGCGCCTCGCGACCGGGACGCTCGACGCCCGAGGCGGGCACGCATGACCGGCCCGACAGCGGCAGCCGCTCCCCGCCCCAACGGCGCGGACGGACCGGCGCGCCCGGCGCACCAGCGCTACGAGATCCGCGACCCATCGGGGGCGCTCCTCGCGATCCACGAGCGAATCGACGCGGCCGACGGGTCCAAGCGCTTCCTCTGGCGCAGTCCGGACGGCGCGCTCGGGCTCGGCGAGCGCGCGGCCTCCGAGCTGCCCCTCTACGGGATCGAGCGCCTCGACGGGTTCGCCTCGCGCGTCCTCGTGACCGAGGGCGAGAAGGCGGCCCAGGCGCTGCTCGATCGGGGCGTTCCCGCGGTGGGCACCGTGACCGGCGCGTCGGGCTGCCCCGGCGCCCGGGCGCTGGGCGAACTCGCCGGGCGGCACATCGTCCTCTGGCCCGACGCGGACGAGCCCGGGCGCCGCCACATGGACGCCCTCGCCGTGCGCCTCGCTGGCATCGCCGCGTCCGTGGCGATCATCGAGCCACCGGCCGGCGTGCGGTCAGGCTGGGACGCCGCGGACGCGGTGGCCGAGGGGCGCGACCTCGCGGCCCTCGTGGCGGCCGCGCGCCCGTTCGAGCCTTCGACCCGCCGCCCCAGCCGCGACCTCGAGACCGGCGGGCAGCCCCCGGAGACGCTGGTCATTACCCGCCTCGCGGACGTCGCAGCGCAGCCGGTGGAGTGGCTCTGGCCGGGCTACCTCCCCTCCGGGATGCTCTGCCTGCTCGACGGAGACCCGGGCGTCGGCAAGAGCACCCTCACCGACGATCTCGCGGCCCGCGCGAGCACGGGCCGGCCGATGCCGGACGGCTCCGGCGGCGGCGAGCCCGCGGGCGTCGTCATCCTCTCCGCCGAGGACGATCTCGCGCGCACGGTGCGCCCGCGGCTCGAGGCCGCCGGTGCCGACCTCGCCCGGATCGCCACCGTCGCCCTCCGCGAACGCGACGGCGGCATGCGAGCGCCGCTCATCACGCGCGAGGACCTCGCCGCGGTGGAGCTGGCGGTCAAGGACACCGATGCGCGCTTCCTCATCGTCGACCCGCTCATGGCCTACCTGCCCGACGAGACCAACACCAACCGCGACCACGACGTGCGCCGGGCGCTCCGGGGGCTCGCCGAGCTCGCGGAGCGGACCGGCTGCGCGGTGCTCGCGGTGCGCCACCTGCGCAAGGGCGCGGCTGAGAACCCCCTGTATCGGGGCGGGGGCAGCATCGGCATCATCGCGGCCGCCCGCGCGGCCTTCCTCCTCGCGCGTGATCCCGAGGACGCAGAGCGGCGGGTCCTCGCGCCCTTGAAGATGAACGTCGCGCCCGAGCCACCCGCCCGTGCCTTCCGCCTGGAACTGGGACCCGGCCACGCCCATCCGCACGTCAGCTGGGAGGGCGTCTCGCCGCTCGATGCCAGCGCACTGCTGGCGGTACCCGACGGCACGGAGGACCGCTCGGCCCTCCAGGAGGCCAAGGAGGTCCTGCGCCAGATCCTCGCCGACGGCCCGGAACGGGCGGACGTCGCGCGGCTCCTGGCACGCCGCGCGGGCGTGAGCGATCGGACGCTCGCCCGCGCCCGCCAGTCCCTCGCGATCGTGCCTCGCCACGTCGGCCGGCCGGGCGAGTCCGACCAACACTGGGAGTGGTGCCTGCCCCCGAAGGCTGCCAACGGAGCCCGAAGGTTGCCATCCTCAGCACTTGGCACCCTTGGGACCGGGCTGGCAGCCTTCGACGATCCGGACGCCGCGGACCCGACGGCCATCGAGGCCGACTGCCCGCGCTCCGCCTTAGCCCTGGAGGCGGACGATGAGTAGCCCGGTGGCGCTCGGTCCGTACCAGGTCCTGCCGCCGCTCACCGCGGACGAGTATGCGGCCCTGAAGGCCGACATCGCCGGCCGGGGCGTGCTCGTGCCGATCGAGCTCGACGAGGCGGGGCACGTCCTCGATGGCCACCATCGGCAGCGGGCCGCGTTGGAGCTCGGACTGGCGGAGGTGCCGACCGTCGTGCGCGCCGGACTCTCGGAGGCGCAGAAGCGCGAGCACGCGTTGCGGTTGAACCTGCTCCGTCGCCAGCTCGGCCCAGTGGCCTGGGCCGACGCCTTCCGGGCGCTCGCGGAGACCCGCGGCCTGGGCGAGCGGCTGGGTGGCCCCGGTGGCCGACCCAGCGGAAACGCGGACAGCGTGACCGCGTTAGCCGCCGAGCTCGGGGTCTCGCCGCGCACGGCGCGTCGCCGCCTCCGGCTGGCGGACCAGCTCAGCGCCCATCCCGACCTCGCGGCGGCCGTCGATCGGGGCGACCTCGCAGCCGCCCGCGCCCGCCAAACCGCCCGTCTCCGCGACGGGCGCGCCCAGCTGCTCAGCCGCCCGGTGCCGGCGCCCGAACCGTCCTGCGACCTGCGCCTGGGCGACTTCCGCACCGTGCTCGCGGACCTCGCGGACGGGTCCGTCGATTTCGTCTTCACCGATCCGCCGTACCTTGCCGAGGCGGTGCCGCTCTACGCGGATCTGGGCCGCCTCGCCGCCCGGGTGCTCAAGCCCGGTGGCCTCCTGATCGCGTACACCGGACACGCCCACCTGCCAGCTGTGCTCAACGCGCTCGGGGAGCATCTCGCCTACCAGTGGACCTGCGCCATCGTCTATCGGGGCGGGCAGGCCGCGCTGCCCTGGCGGCACCTGCGCGTCGGCTGGAAGCCCCTCCTCTTGTTCGCCCGCCCGCCGGCGGGCGCCGGATCCTGGTGTGCGGACACCGTCGTCTCGGACGCCGCCTCGGCCGCGAAGACCCTTCATCCGTGGCAGCAGTCCGGCGACCCCGCGCGCTACTACCTCCGCCGGCTCACCGCGCCGGGCGCCCTCGTGTGCGACCCCTTCACCGGATCGGGTACCACCGCGGTGGTGGCGCTCGCGCTGGGGCGCAGGTTCGTGGGCGCGGAGCTCGACCCCGAGACGTACGCCGTCGCCCGCGGGCGCATCGCCGCCGCGCAGCAGGCGGCTCCCGACCCCGAGGACTACGCCGACGCCCTGGCGGCGGTGGAGGACGAGCGCGATGCGTGACCGAGCGCGCCGGCCGCGCACTCGTACCGCGGCCGCAGCCGCCGACCCGCTCCTCGCCGCCCTGGTCGATCTGCTCCGCTCGGCCGAGCCGGCGGCCCGCGCACGGCCCGCCCGGCGAGGTAGGATGCCCCGACCATGAGGTTGCCGACCTCCCTCGACGGGCTCTCGGGACTCCGAGCCGCGCGCTGGATCCGCGAGTCGACCGAGCGTCAGGTCGACCGCTACGGCCCCGACGCGCAGCGCGAGCAGCAGGACCGCGCGATCGAGCGGTACGGCCTCGTGGATAGCGGGATCGCGTGGTCGGTCGCCCACTCGGGGCGCACCATCGCGGGCACCCGCCAGTTCGCCGACATGCTCGCCCGGG
>JAJYJR010000926.1 GCA_021789355.1 Chloroflexota bacterium
CCATGGCGCCGCGAGCCAGGCGGAGCAGCTCGCGCTCGCGCTCGGCGATGCGGCCGGCAGGAACCGCCTCGAGGTGCACCAGGCGGGCGTGGCCGTTCTCGACGAGGGCCAGACCGAACGGTATGGGCGCGTGCGCCAGGGTGTAGGCCGCGACCGCCGGGATCAGTTCGTGGAACGTGGCGAACCCCTGGCGGTGGAACGTGTCGGCGCCGCGCTGCTTGCCGAGACCGATGGCGATCATCTTGGCGAGGCCGCTCTCGATCTCGCCGGTGAAGTCGGTGTGCGGCTTGACCCGATTGATCGGCACGATCAGGTCGGCGCCCTCGAACGCGGCCCGGTCCATGAAGACCGGCACGCCCGGGCGCACCTCGCCGAGCTCGACCGTCGCCATGCTCGAGCGGATCTCGCAGCCCATCGATCCCGGCGTGATGCCGTAACTGGCGAGCACCTCGCGCTGGCCCTCCGCGGTGGCCCCGCCGTGGCTGCCCATGGCCGGCACGATGAACACGTCGGCGCCGGCCTCACGCACCCATTCGACCGTTGCCGCCACGACCTCGTCGATGCGGTCGATGCCGCGGCTGCCAACGGCCAGGCAGACCCGGGTGCCCGGCGTCACGGACGCGGCGACGGGCGCCAGGGCGGCGCGCACGCCCGCGCGCACGTCCCCGATCTCGCGTGGGTCCAGGCGCTGGCGCACCAGGGCCCACGCGGGCAGGGTGCCGGGCAGGAACTCGGCGAAGGGGGATCCCCCGGCGCCGGGCGCCGTCGCCTCCGCCTCGCCCAGGGTCGGCGGATCGCGCAGCGCCTCGTCCGGCACCTGCGGGCGGGGGTCCTCAACCGGCAGCATGCCGGCCCTTCCCTCGCCTGGGGGATCGCCCGGGTTCATCGCCCGGGGGACCGGCCGGCCTCATCACCCCTCTCTCCGCGGCCGGGCCGTCATCGCTGGATGCGCGCCGATCCGCCCTGCGCGAGCGCCCGCACCTGTGCCAGGGTGGCCATGGTGGTGTCGCCGGGGTAGGTCGTGAGCAGCGCCCCGTGGGCCCAGCCCAGACGCAGCGCCTGTTCGGGCGCCTCCCCCGCGAGGAGCCCGTAGAAGAAGCCCGCGGCGAAGCCGTCGCCGCCCCCCACCCGGTCGTAGACGTCCAGCTCCAGGGTGGGGGCCACGTGGGCCTCGCCATCGACCCAGGCCACCGCGCTCCACGAGTGGTGGTTGGTGGAGTGCACCTCGCGGAGCGTGGTGGCCACTACCTTGACGCGCGGGAAGCGCGCCACCACCCGCTCGATCATGGCCAGGAACGCGGAGGGATCGAGACCCGAGCTGGCCGCCACCCCGGGGCCCGGGATGCCCAGGCCCGCCTGCAGGTCCTCCTCGTTGCCCACCAGGACGTCGACCTGCTCAACCAGGCGAGCGAGCACGGCCTGCGCCCGCGCCGGCCCGCCCTGCGACGCCCACAGCTTGGCGCGGTAGTTCAAATCGAAGCTGACCACGGCGCCCGCGGCGTGCGCCGCGGCCATCCCCTCGCCGATGAGCTCGGCGCTGGAGGGTGAGAGGGCCGCGAAGATGCCGCCCGCGTGGAACCAGCGCACCCCGCCGGCGAAGATGGCCGCCCAGTCGAAGTCGCCCGGCGCCAGGCGCGCGGCCGCCTCGTCGGCGCGGTTGTAGAAGACGACCGGGGCGCGCACCCCGAAGCCCCGGTCGCTGTAGACGGTGGCGATGGTGGGCCCGCGCACGCCGTCGTGCTCGAAGCGCCGGTAGTACGGGGTCACCCCCATGGCGCGGATCCGTTCGTCCACGAGCGCACCCAGCGGGTAGTCCACCGTGGCCGTGGCGATCCCCGTCCGCAACCCGAAGCAGTCGGCGAGGTTCGCGGCCACGTTGTACTCGCCGCCCGAGACATGGATCGCCAGCTCCCGCGCTCTGCGGAAAGGCACGATGCCCGGGTCGAGGCGGATCACCACGGCGCCGAGGGAGAGCAGGTCGAGGGCACCCTGCGGTGCGATGGCGAGGGGCTGGGCCATGGCGGGCACCTCCGGGCCCTCTCAGATGGTCATGGCGGCGAACCCGCCGTCGACGGGGATGAGCGCGCCGGTCACGAACCCCGACGCCCGCTCCGACGCCAGCCAGATGGCCGTGCCGACGAGCTCGTCCGGCTCGCCCAGCCGGCGGGCGGGCGTGTGTCCGAGGATCGCGCGGATGCGCTCCTCCGAGAGCAGCCTGCGGTTCTGCTCGGCGGGGAAGAAGCCGGGGACGATCGCGTTGACCCGGATGCCGTGGGGCGCCAGCTCGCGCGCCAGGTACCGGGTCAGGATGTTGATGCCGGCCTTCGAGACCGAGTAGGTCGGGACCCTGGAGAGGGGGATCTCCGATGAGGTCGACGAGATGTTGATGATAGTGCCGCCCCGGGCCCGCTCCACCATGGCCTGCCCGAAGACCTGGCAGGCCAGGAACGCCGACGTCAGGTTGGCGTCGAGGATGGCGTGCCACTCCTCGAGCCCGATGTCGAAGAACGGCGTCGAGCTGTTGACGCCCGCCGCGTTGACCAGGATGTCGACCGGCCCGAGCTGTTCCTCGATCTGCCGGCGCGCGTCCCGGACCGAGGCGAGGTCGCCCGCGTCGAGGAGGACCG
>JAJYJR010000099.1 GCA_021789355.1 Chloroflexota bacterium
CCGTAGCGCTGGCGGGCGCCAGCGCGGTCGTGGCCCGCGCGGGCGCCGTGGCCGCCGCGGGCACCGCGCGTCAGTGCGCCGCTGCGGCCTCCTCCTTCTTGTGGGCGTCGATGACCTTCTGCGCGATGTGCGAGGGCACTTCCTCATAGTGGTCCAGGGTCGCGGCGAACGTGCCTCGTCCGGCGGTGAACGCCCGCAGCTCGGTGGCGTACGTGGCCAGCTCGGACTGCGGGACCTGCGCCCGCACCACCTGGATGCCGTTGCCCGCGCTGTCCATGCCCAGCACGCGGCCTCGTCGCGTGTTGAGGTCGCGGTTCACGTCGCCCATGTACGCCTCGGGCACCCGGATCTCCACGTCCATGATCGGCTCGAGGAGCACCGGGCTGGCGTCCATCAGCCCCTTCCGGGTCGCCATCGACCCCGCCAGGCGGAACGAGAGCTCGTCCGAATCGACCGGGTGGAACGAGCCGTCGTAGAGCGTCGCCTTGAAGTCGACCACCGGGTAGCCCGCGATCACGCCCTTCGAGGCCACGTCGCGCACGCCCTTCTCGACGCCGGGGAAGAACTGCTTCGGGACCACGCCGCCGACCACCTTCTCGGTGAAGTCGACGCCGCCGCCCGGGTTCGGCTCGATCTCGATCCACACGTGGCCGAACTGGCCGTGACCGCCGGTCTGCTTCTTGTGCCGCCCCTCGACCTGCGTCCGTCCGCGGATCGTCTCCCGGTAGGGGATCCGGGGGGCGTGCGTGATCACCGCGGCGCCGAACTTGCGCTTGAGCCGCTCCACGAGCACCTGGATCTGGTTCTCTCCCACGGCCCAGAGCAACTGCTCCCCGGTCTCCACCTGCCGCTCGACCCGGACGGTCGGCTCCTCCTCGACCAGCCGGCCCAGCGCCTGGCCCATCTTGTCCATGTCGGCCTTGGTCTGCGGCTCGATCGCGACCGGCAGGGTCGGGGCCGGGAACTGCAGCGGCGGCATCGTGACCGCCCGCTCGCGCGTCGTGAGCGTGTCGCCGGTGAGCGTCGCGGTGAGCTTGGCGATCGCGCCGATTTCCCCGGCCTTCAGCTCGCCCACCGCGTCCTGGTCCTTGCCGTGGAGCGCGAGCACCTGGCCGATGCGCTCCTCCTCGCCGCGGACCGGGTTCCACACGTGATCGTGGCTGCGGATGGTCCCCGCGTGCACCCGGAAGAACGTCAGCCGGCCGACGAACGGGTCGGCCGTGGTCCGGAACACGTGCAGGAGCAGCGGAGCGGACGGATCGGGCGCCACCTCGACGGTCCTGCCGGCGCCGTCCAGCGCGGCGACCGGCCCGCGATCCACGGGAGAGGGGAGGTACGCGACGATCGCGTCGAGGAGCCCGTCCACCCCGATCCCGCGGACCGCCGAGGTGACCACCACCGGCGCGATGAGGCTCCGGCGCACGGCCTCCGCCACGCACCCCTCGAGCTCCGCGTCGGTGATCTCTTCGCCTTCGAGATACTTCGTCATGACCTCGTCGGAGGCCTCCGACGCGGCCTCTACGAGCTGCTCGCGACGCCGCGAGACTTCGTCCGCCAGTTCCGCGGGCACCGGTCCCTGGGACACCTTGTCGCCCTGCCAGGTGTACGCCACCCGGTGGACCAGGTCCACGTAGCCGCGGAAGGAGTCGGCGGCGCCGATGGCGACCTGGAGCGGCGCGATCTTCTGGCCGAAGCTCTGCCGCAGCCGGTCGAGCACCGCGCCGGGATCGGCGTTCTCGCGCTCGCATCGTGTGAGCACGAAGAGGGCCGCGATGCCCGTCTGGCGGCCCAGCTGCACTGCCTTCTCGGTGCCCGCCTCCACCGAGCCCGACGCGTCCATCGCGATCAGCGCGGCGTCCGCGGCCGCGTACCCCTGGATCACCTCGCCCACGAAATCGGCATATCCGGGCGTGTCGACGATCGTCACCCGGTGCTCGCCGTGGTCGAGCGAGGCGACGGCGAGCGCCAGCGACAGGTGCCGCTTCTGCTCCTCGGGCTCGAAGTCGAGGCTCGCGGTGCCATCGTCGACGCGGCCCAGCCGGCCGATCGCCCCGGCGCTGTGCAGCAGGTGCTCGGCCAGCGTCGTCTTCCCACAGCCGGCATGGCCGGCCAGGACGACGTTCCGGAGACGGTTGGCATCGACGTTCTTCATCGAGGGCAGCCCTTCGTGCGGTTCGAGGCAAGCGGACACCGGGGGCGCAGCTCGGTCATTCTAGTAGAATGCCGGGGATGTCCGGACACTCCAAGTGGTCCCAGATCAAGCGCCAGAAGGGCGCCAACGACGCGAAGCGCGGTGCCGTGTTCACGAAGGTCGCGCGCGACATCGCGATCGCCGCCCGCGCCGGCGGTGGCGATCCCGACGGCAACTTCAAGCTGCGGCTCGCGATCGACAAGGCGCGGGCCGTCAACATGCCGGCCGACAACATCAAGCGCGCGATCGAGCGCGGCGCCGGCGGCGGCGAGGCCGAGCAGTTCGAGGAGATCACGTACGAGGGCTACGGGCCCGGCGGCGTGGCGATCATCGTCGAGGCGGCCACCGACAACAAGAACCGCACGGCGGCGGACGTGCGTGCGATCTTCACCAAGCACGGTGGCCAGCTTGCCGGCTCGGGAGCCGTCGCCTGGCAGTTCGAGCAGCGAGGCCTGATCTCGCTCCCGCTCACCGGGCAGGATGCCGACGAGGTTGCCCTGCTGGCGATCGACGCGGGGGCCGAAGATGTCGACACCGATGCCGATCCGCTCGAGGTCTACACCGCGCCCACGGAGCTCGAGGCGGTGCGCCGCCAGCTCGAATCCGCGGGCGTCAGGATCGAGTCGGCCGAGCTGACGATGCAGGCGAAGAACACCATCGAGGTGGACGCCGCCAGGGCGCGCGCGAACCTCCGGCTGATCGAGCATCTCGAGGATCACGACGACGTGCAGCGCGTCACCGCGAACTTCGAGATCCCCGACGAGGTCCTGGCCGAGGCGGCCACCGCTTGATCGTCCTCGGGATCGACCCGGGCACGGCACGGACCGGGTACGGCGTCGTCGAGCGCGCGGGCTCCCGGATCCGCGCCATCGACTACGGTTGTGTCGAGACGCCGGCGGACCGGCCGCTCGCGGAGCGGCTCCTGGAGATCCGGTCCGCCATCTCCGACCTGATCGAGGGGCACGGCCCCTCGCTGGTCGCCGTAGAGCGGCTCTTCTTCAATCGCAACGTGCAGACGGCGTTCGCGGTGGGCCAGGCGCGCGGGGCGGTGCTGCTGACGGCGGCTGAACACGGCCTCCCCGTCTTCGAGTTCACCCCGAACGAGGTCAAGATCGCCGTCACCGGGTACGGGCGTGCCCCAAAGGCCCAGGTGCAGCGGATGGTCCAGGTCGTCCTGGGGCTCCCCGACTTGCCGCGTCCCGACGACGCGGCCGACGCGCTGGCGATTGCGATCTGCCTGGCGCACAGCCAGCCGGTCGCGGCCTGACCGATGACGCCGACAGGAGGGCCATCTCCGTTGCCCTCCGCCGGGCGCTCGCGGCCTGCCGGGCCCTCGCGGCCTGCCGGGCCCGCACGGCCTGCCGGGCACTCGCGGCCTGCCGGGCCCGCACGGCCTGCCGGGCACTCGCGGCTTGCCGGGCCCGCACGGCCTGCCGGGCCAATTGCCGGGACCTCGCGGCTTGCCGGGACAATTGCCGGGCCCTCGCGGCCTGCCGGGCCCTCGCGGCTTGCCGGGCGCTCGCGGCTTGCCGGGCCCTCGCGGCCTGCCGGGCCCGCACGGCTTGCCGGGCAGTGATCGCATCCCTTCGCGGGACGGTCGACGCGATCCTCGCCGACTCGGTCGTGATCGAGGTGGGAGGTGTCGGCTACCGCGTGTTCGCAGGCCCGGGAACCCTGGCCGGCGCCCGGCAGGGCGAGCAGCTGAAGCTTCACACCCACCACATCGTGCGCGAGGACCTGCAGGCGCTCTACGGGTTCCGGGGCGTGGAGGAGCTCGGCTTCTTCACGTTGCTGCTCACAGTGACGGGGGTGGGACCGAAGGTGGCGCTCGCGATCGTCTCCTCGCGGCCGGTCGCCGACCTGCAGCTGGCGGTGATGCAGGGGGACGAGGCGGTGCTGACCGCCGTGTCCGGCGTGGGAAAGCGGCTGGCGGCACGGATCGTGCTCGAACTGCGCGAGAAGGTGGCCGCGGCCGGAATGGCGGCGGCGGCCGTGCCGGGGCGGGTGTCGGCCACGGGAGCGGGCGAATCCGAGGTCGTGGCGGCCCTGCAGGCGCTCGGCTACTCGCAGTCCGAGGCCCGGGACGCGGCGCGCGGCGCGGGCGGGGACACCTCGTCCGCGGCATCGCTCGAGGAGCGGGTCAAGGCGGCGCTGCGCCGGCTCAGCCGGGAGTAACGCTCGTGGGGGCCGGGGGTCCACCTGCTACGGCCGGATCGCGGCCACCTGCTACGGCCGGAGCGCGGCGACCTGCTACGGCCGGATCGCGGCCACCCGCTACGGCCCACCATCCGGGCGCCGCGCCGGGGGCGGCACGACGCACCGGTCATGTCCCGCTCCACCGAAGCCACCCTGCCGCCGGCGCCAGCCTACCGCCGGAGCCGCTCCTGGCCAGATTCCCACCAGGCGTCGACTATGCACACCGGTCGACCGCCGCGGTTGCCGGAAGAGCCCCAGCGGCCGCTCGGCGATACCCGAACCTCGAGTGTCCCCGCACGGGCCAGGCAAGACGGGGGCCCGTCGAAGCACCCTGAGCCCGTCCCGCCGTGCCCCGCCTCCCGACGAGCGCACATACGCGTCATCTCACGGGAATGGGTCCGAGTGTCTCCGTGTGCCCGCCCGCCTCCGTGTGCCCGCCCGCCGACGTGCGCCCGAGTGCCTCCGTGCGCCCATCCGCCTCCGTCCACATACCCGCCCGCGGCCGCTGCCTGGCGGACGCAGCGGAGCGGCGGACGCAGCGGAGCGGCAGGGCGCGGCAAAGTACGGCAGGGCGCGGCAAGGTACGGCCACCGCGCGCGGGAGCCACGCCCAGGCGACGCACCGGTCGGTCTCGGGGAGCCGCCGGCGCATTGCCGATCCCACGGAGTGCGAACATCTGTTCTAGACGACCCACCCGCGACCGCGCCACCTGCTAGACTCGGCCGCGATGGATTCCGTTCCCCGGGTCGTGGGACCCGCCGCGCTCGCCGTCGAGGAGGCCGTCGTCGAGACGAGCCTGCGGCCCCGTCACCTCGACGAGTACGTCGGGCAGCTGCAGGTCAAGCGGAACCTGGGCACGCTGCTCGAGGCGGCCCGGCGGCGCGGGGAGGCGGCCGATCACATCCTGCTGTACGGGCCGCCCGGCTTGGGCAAGACCACGCTCGCGAACATCGTGGCCCGCGAGCTCGGCGTCAGTATCCACACCACCAGCGGCCCGGCGATCGAACGCGCCGGCGACCTCGCCGCGATCCTCACCAACCTCGAGGAGCGCGACGTCCTGTTCGTCGACGAGATCCACCGGCTGAACCACACCGTCGAGGAGATCCTCTATCCGGCGATGGAGGATTTCGTCATCGACGTGATGATCGGGCGCGGCCCGAGCGCACGCAGTCTCCGCCTCTCCCTGAAGCCGTTCACGGTGGTCGGCGCGACCACCCGGGCCGGCCGGGTCGGTGGTCCGCTGCGGGATCGATTCGGCGCGATCTACCGGCTCGAGTACTACGACACGGCCGACCTCTCCGCCATCGTGCGCCGGTCGGCCGCCATCCTCGGCGTGGCCATCGAGGAGGACGCGGTCGAAGTCCTGGCACGGCGTGGGAGGGGGACGCCGCGCATCGTGAACCGCCTGCTCAAGCGCGTCCGCGACCACGCGGAGGTGCGCGGCGACGAGCGGATCACGGCGCCGCAGGCCGAGGCTGCCATGCACGAGATGGAGATCGACGACGAGGGGCTCGACGCCACGGATCGCCGGCTGCTCCTCGCCATCGTGCAGAAGTTCGCCTCCGGGCCCGTCGGAGGGGCCGCCCTCGCCGCCGTCATCGGCGAGGAGGTCGAGACCGTCGAGGACGTATACGAGCCATACCTTCTGCAGCTCGGGTTCCTGGACCGGACCCCGCAGGGCCGCGTTGCCACGGAGCGCGCCCGGGACCACCTCCGGCGGCTCGGCTTCGAGATCCCGCGGCCGCGCCGCCCCGAGCGGACCGATGTCGGGCTCTGGGATGGTGTGACGAACGAGGGCGCGCGACCGGACGCCGGCACGTGACGGGGAGGACGATGGCGGCCACGAGCGAGAGGGGAACGATGCGATGAGCGACGCGTCCGGTGGGACGTCGGTCGGTGAGGTGGAGTTCGCGCTCGCCACGCACGGGCTCGCCAAGTCGTACGGTGCGACCCGAGCGCTGGTCGGGGTCGATCTGTCGGTCCCGCAGGGCGTGGTCTACGGGTTCCTCGGCCCGAACGGCGCGGGCAAGACGACCACTATCCGGTGCCTGTTGGGGCTGATCCGTCCCGACGGAGGACGGATGGAGCTGTTCGGGGAGCCCTTCACCTGGCGCGACCGCCGCCGGCTCGGGCAGGTCGGATCATTGGTCGAGTCCCCGGCCTTCTACCCGTACCTCTCGGGACGCGACAACCTCCGGGTGATCGGCTCCACCGGGGCCGCTCCGCGACGCGGGCGCGTCGACGAGGTCCTCGAGATGGTCGGACTGCGCGATCGGGCACGCGACAGGGTCGGTACGTACTCGATGGGCATGCGGCAGCGCCTGGGGATCGCGGCCGCCATGCTCTCGGATCCACGCCTGCTGGTGCTGGACGAGCCCTCCAACGGGCTGGACCCGGCGGGCATCGTGGCCATGCGCGAGACCCTGCGCTACCTGGCCGGCCAGGGCAGGACAGTGTTCGTGTCGAGCCACATCCTGCCCGAGGTGCAGCAGCTGGCCGACGTGGTCGGGATCGTCGATCACGGCCGGCTGGTCCGCCAGGGGCCGCTCGACGAGATGCTGCGGGAGACGGGCCACGTGCGCGTCCGCGTGACCTCCGCGGACTCCGTCGCCGGTCGGGCGCTGCTCGAACGGTTCGCCGGCTCGGACGCCGTATGGGAGGCTGCGGGCCAGGGTGACGGCGACGGCTGGATCACGGTGCGGGTCGAACCGTCGCGCGCCGGCGAGGTGAACAGGGTGCTGGCCGAATCGGACATCTACGCGACGGGACTGGAATCGGGCAGCGATCTCGAGTCGCTCTTCCTTTCGCTGACGGGAGCCGCGTGATGCGCCTGCTGCAGGGCGAGCTCCGCAAGCTCGCGAAGCGCCCGGCCACATTCATCACCCTCGGCATCTTCCTGGGGATCCTCCTGCTGCTGTTCCTGGCCGTGGGGGCGAGCTACAGGACCATGACCCAGCTGCCGGCCGAGCAGGGCGGCGGCCCGCAGGCAGAGGCGGCGATCCGCTCCATGCTCGAGTTTCCCGGTGCGTACGCCGGCGTGGTCAGCTTCGTCGCCAGCATCGGCGGACTCTTCGCGATCGCCTACGGTGCGGCCGCGGCGGGTGCCGACTGGGGCTGGGGGATGGTCAAGGTCGCGGTCTCACGCGGCGAGAGCCGCAGCGGCTACATCCTCGCCAAGCTCGCGGCCGTGCTGGTGCTGCTCGTCCCCGCCTCGCTGATCGCCTTCGCCGTGGGCGTCGCGGCCGTGGCGATCGCCGCCGGTCTGGCCGGCTTCGGGGTCACCGGCCTGGGGGATGCCTCCACCCTCGGCACCCTGCCGTCGCTGCTCGCCCGCAGCTGGCTGGCGCTCGCGGAGCAGGCCGCCATCGGGTTTGCCATCGCCACCCTGGCGCGCAGCCAGCTGGCCGGGCTCGGGGTCGGCATCGGCATCTACTTCGTCGAGTCCTTCGCGGTCAGCTTCTGGCCCGAATACGTCCGGTACCTGCCGTTCAGCGTGGTGAGCTCGCTGCTGCGCGACCCGACCGCCTCGCTCGCGACGGGCGGGCAGATGAGCCGTTACACCATCGACCAGACGGCCGCCCTCGTGCTCGTGCTCGCGTACCTCGTCGCCTCCGCGGTGCTGTCGGCCATCGTGCTGGAGCGCGCCGAGATCACGGGGTGAGCCGTACGAGAGTGGGGAATGCACGGACGGCGGAAGCCGGCGGTGGCGTGGCTCCCCTGAGCGTGTGGGCGCCCCTCGGGCGACCGCTCCGCTTCGAGGTGCTGCCGTCCGTCGGCGCGCCCGACACGATCGACACGCTCGACGCGCCCGGGCGCGCGGCCTCGGGCGCACTCGGGGGGGGCCGCGCCGACGCGAGCGACCACCCCCAGGTGCCGACGCGTGCCCGGCGCGGGCGCCTGACCCTGCCGCACGGCGTGGTGGAGACCCCCACCTTCATGCCGGTGGGAACCAACGCGACGGTCAAGGCGCTCGATCCGGACGACCTGCGCGAGGTGGGCGCGCGGATGATCCTCGCCAACACGTACCACCTCTACCTGCGCCCCGGGCACGAACGGATCGCCAGGCTCGGCGGCCTGCACGCGTTCATGGCCTGGGACGGACCGATCCTCACCGACAGCGGCGGGTTCCAGGTGGTGAGCCTCGCCGATCTGCGGGAGATCGACGAGGACGGGGTGACCTTCCGTTCGCACCTCGACGGATCCACGCACCGCTTCACGCCGGAGCACTCGATCGCCGTGCAGGAGGCGCTCGGGTCGGACGTGGCCGTCGCGCTCGACCACCCGGTGCCACCCCATGCCTCGACCCGCTCCGAGGTGGCCGACGCGATGCGCCGAACGCACGCCTGGGCGGAACGATCGCTGGCGGCGCACCGGCGGGAGGACCAGGCGCTGTTCGGGATCGTGCAGGGCGGGCTGGAGCCCGACCTTCGCGCCGATTCCACCCGGGCCATCGCGACGCTCCCGTTCGACGGGATCTGCATCGGGGGGCTGGCCGGCGACGAGACGCCGACGCAGCGTCGCGCGGCGCTCGACGTCGCGATCCCCCTGCTCGCCGACGATCCACGACCCCGCTACCTGATGGGGCTCGGCTCTCCCCTCGACATGCTCGATGCGGTGGACCGCGGCATCGATCTCTTCGACTCGGTGCTGCCCGCGCGCGTGGCCCGGAACGGCACGCTGTGGGTCCCCGGCGGCCGGCTCAACATCCGCAACGCCCGGTTCCTCGACGACCCCCGGCCGGTGCTGGAAGGCTGCCCCTGCCGGCTCTGCAGGAGCTTCTCGCGGGCGTACCTGGCGCACCTCTTCCGCGCCGAGGAGCTGCTGGCGTACCGGCTCGCAACTTGTCACAACCTGACCTTCACCCTAGACTTCATGGCACGGCTCCGGCAGGCCATCGAGGCCGGAACGCTCCACCAGTTCAGGCACGAGGAGCTCGCGCGACGCGTCCCCGATGATCTCGATGCCCCCCGGAGAAGTGACAGCCAAGCTGGCACGAAGGTGGGGTGAAGTCACAGTCGACATGCACCGTCTACGCTGGCGGTGCACCGCGGAGGTGGAGGCATGGGAACCAAGAATCGCCCTCACCGCGAAGTCAAGAAGAAGCCGAAGGAAACGACGTCGAAGGCCCGTATCCAGCCGCTCCTCGACGCCCCGCCGCAGAACGTCGAGGTGATCAAGCCGCGACGCAAGCCGCGGACCGAGGAGGAGACGGAAGAGGCCTGACGCGGTCCTCGGCCCCGGACGGGAGAGAGCACAGCATGGCCATCACAGGGTCCGGTCAGGCGGCCGGCGCGACGCGCAACGGAGACGCGACGGGAGACAAGGCGATCGGCGAGCGCACGCGCGCCGTGGACGCCGCGATCCTCGCGATCGAGAAGCAGTTCGGGCGCGGCTCGATCATGCGGCTCGGCTCCCGCGAGCGGCAGCAGGTCGACTCGATCCCCACCGGCTCGATCGCGCTGGACCTGGCGCTGGGCGTCGGCGGCATCCCCCGTGGCCGGATCACCGAAGTGTTCGGACCGGAATCCTCCGGCAAGACCACGCTGTGCCAGCACGTCCTGGCCGAGGCGCAGCGTCGGGGCGGCGTGGTGGCCTTCATCGACGTCGAACACGCGCTGGACCCGAAGTACGCCAAGGCGTGTGGCGTCAACGTGGACGAGCTGCTCGTCAGCCAGCCAGACACGGGCGAGCAGGCGCTCGAGATCACCGAGACGCTGATCCGGTCCGGCGGCGTCGACTGCGTGGTGATCGACTCGGTCGCGGCGCTCGTCCCCCGGGCGGAGATCGAGGGCGAGATGGGGGACTCGTTCGTCGGCATCCAGGCGCGGCTGATGAGCCAGGCACTCCGGAAGCTGACGGGCGCGGTGAGCCGCTCCAACACCGCGCTGGTCTTCACCAACCAGCTCCGCGAGAAGATCGGGGTCATGTTCGGCAACCCGGAGACCACCCCCGGAGGACGCGCGCTGAAGTTCTATGCGAGCGTGCGGCTCGACATGCGCCGCATCGAGACCATCAAGCAGGGCACAGAGCCGGTGGGCAGCCGGGTCCGCGTGAAGGTCGTGAAGAACAAGGTCGCCCCGCCGTTCCGCGTCGCCGAGTTCGACGTGATGTACGGGACCGGGATCTCCCGGGAGGGGGGCCTGCTCGACGTGGGTGTGGCCACGGAGACCGTGGACAAGACGGGTGCCTGGTTCACCTACGGCGAGACCCGGCTCGGACAGGGGCGCGAGGCCGCGAAGGAGTTCCTGCGGCAGAACGCGGACGTCGCGCAGCAGCTGGAGACCGAGATCCGCGCCAAGGTCGCCAGCATCGAGCTGCCGGTCGAGGGGATCGCCGAAGCAGAGTGACGGTCGTCGAGCGCGAGCCGCGTTCGCCGGGGTCGGGCCGCGGCCGAGGCGGCCGAGTGACCGACGGCGCGATGGGCCGCCTCGTGCGCCGCGTCCCCAGGGCCTGGACCGCGCGCCCGCAGCGGTTGTCCGGGCCGCTCCTATCGCACCGATGAGCCGCCGGAGCACGCCCGCGTCGCGGGCCGAGGTACGCGAGCGACGGGCCGCACTGACCGATGTTGGGGCGGTAATGGACGCCGCGGCCCGGTTCCTTGAGGCCCGCCCGCGCAGCGTCGCCGAGACGCGACGCCGGCTGACCCATGCCGGATACCCCCCACCACTGGTCGAGGAGGTGCTGGGGCGCCTCGCCGAGCTCGGCTACCTGGACGACGGAGCGTTCGCGCGTGCCTGGGTGGAGAGCCGCGACCGCGCGCATCCCCGCGGCGAGGCGGCGCTGCGCCGCGAGCTGGCGCTCAAGGGTCTGGACCGGGACGTGGTCGACGCAGTGCTGGACGAGCGACGCGCATCCGGCGCCGGGCAGCGCCTCCCGGGCAGCCAGCGGGCCACGGGCACGGCGCCGGCCTCGGGCGGCGACAGCGCCGAGGCGACCCCGGACCCGGATGAACTGGCCGCCCGGCGCGTCCTCGACCAGCGCGCAGCGGTCCTCCTCCACGAGCCGGACCCCAGGCGACGCCGCGCGAAGGCCTACGCCCTGCTCGCGCGCCACGGGTTCGATCCGGGGACCTGCCGGGCGGTGACCGAGGCCTGGCTCACCGGCGTCACCTCCGGCGAGGACTTCGGGGACGTTTGACGCCAGATCGAGCGCGCGTATAGGCTTCGCGGCGGATCGATAGTGCGGCGCGCGTGACTCAACGGCCGGGACGCTCGGCCAGCGATCGTGGTGCCGCGAATTCTGGCCCGAGCGACCCGTGCGTCCAGGTGGGAGCGCACGGCACCACTACCTTCATTTTCCACCTTCCAGCCGGCGGGCTGGACGGGAGGCTCACATGCCAGATAACGCCGTCCTCCTGGCGGTGGTGGCGATCGTCGTCATCGTCGGCGGGGCCGCGCTCGGATTCGTAGCGCGCGGAATGTGGGCCGCGCAGGCCGTGCGGGCCGCCCAGGAAAAGGCCGGGCGGATCGTGGCGGAGGCGCGCACCCAGCAGAAGGAGCTGATCCTCCAGGCCAAGGACGAGCAGGTCCGTCTCCAGCGCGAGACCGCGGACGAGGAACGGGCCAAGCGCGCGGAGTGGACCGTGCTCGAGCGCCGGCTCCTGGGCCGGGACGAACAGCTCGACCAGCGTACGGACATGCTCGAGCAGCGGGATCGCAAGCTCCTCGAACGCGAGCGCGAACTTCAGGAGCAGCGCGACGCGCTCGGCCGGGCGCGGCAGGAGCAAGTCGCCGCCCTCGAGCGCGTGAGCACGATGACCGCCGACGAGGCGAAGGCGGTCCTGCTGGAGCAGGTCCGCGAGGAGGCCGAGCACGACGCCGTGCGCGTCGCCCGGGCCATCGAACGGCAGGCCCGCGAGGAGGCCGAGGACCGCGCCCGCGAGATCGTGGTCACCGCGATCCAGCGGATCATGGCCGACCACACCGCGGAGATGACCGTCTCCGTGGTGCCCCTGCCATCGGACGAGATGAAAGGTCGCATCATCGGGCGCGAAGGACGCAACATCCGGGCCCTCGAGCAGGCCACCGGGATCGACCTGATCATCGACGACACCCCGGAATCGGTGCTGATCAGCGGCTTCGATCCGGTCCGTCGCGAGGTCGCTCGCCTGGCCCTCACCAAGCTCATCCAGGACGGCCGCATCCATCCCGGCCGGATCGAGGAAGTGGTCGCCAAGGCACGTGCCGAGGTCGACGTCATCATGCGCCAGGCCGGTGAGCAGGCCGCCTACGACGCGGGCGTGCCGGGCCTCCCGCCCGAGATCATCAAGCTGCTCGGCCGTCTCAAGTACCGCACCAGCTACGGCCAGAACGTGCTCAAGCACGCGGTCGAGACGAGCCGCCTGGCGGCCATCATCGCCGCCGAGACCGGCGCCGACATCCACGTCGCGAAGATGGGTGGGCTGCTCCACGACATCGGCAAGGCCGTCGACCACGAGGTGGAGGGTCCGCACGCCGCCATCGGCGGCCAGATCGCGCAGCGGAACAACCTGCCACCGCGCGTGACGAACGCCATCGCGGCGCACCACCAAGAGGTGGAATACGCCTGCATCGAGGCGCCCATCGTCCAGATCGCCGACGCCATCAGCGCAAGCCGGCCCGGCGCCCGTGGCGAGTCGATGGAGGCCTACGTCAAGCG
>JAJYJR010000927.1 GCA_021789355.1 Chloroflexota bacterium
GGGAGCTGCGCACGCGCCTGTTCCTGCGCACCACCGAGTTCCTCTGGCAGGAGGCGCACACGTTCCACGCGACCGAGCAGGAGGCGCGCGAGGAGGTGGACCTCGGCCTGGAGATCTACCGCAAGGTCTCCGAGGAGTGGCTGGCGATCCCGGTGATCTCGGGGCGCAAGAGTGAGGGGGAGAAGTTCCCGGGTGCCGTGTACACGTACTCCATCGAGGCCATGATGCGCGACCGGAAGGCGCTGCAGGCCGGCACCAGCCACTACCTGGGGTCGAATTTCGCGCAGGCCGCCGGCATCACGTTCCTCGACCGCGACAACCAGCGCCGGCACCCGCACGGCACTTCCTGGGGGTTCAGCACCCGCATGGTCGGCGCGACGATCATGGCCCACGGCGATGACAGCGGGCTGGTGCTGCCGCCGAAGGTGGCGCCGGTGCAGGTGGTGGTGGTCCCGATCTTCCGCTCCGAAGCCGACCGATCCGCGGTGGCCGACGCGATCGAGCGGTTCGAGCTGGCGCTCCGCTCGACGCCCGAGGGACGGGAGGTGCGACTCGAGGTCGACTGGCGCGAGGAGTCCCCGGGCTTCAAGTACAACCACTGGGAGCTGCGCGGCGTGCCGTTCCGGATCGAGGTCGGGCCGCGCGACGTCGCGGCGGGGCAGGGGACGCTGGTCCGGCGCGTGGATCGGTCGAAGGAGGCGGTCCCGCTCGACCGGCTCGCGGCGGAGCTGCCGCTGCGGCTCACCGGCTACCAGCAGGAGCTGTTCCAGCGCGCGCTCGACTTCCGCGAGGCGAACACCCACCACGTGGATGACTACGAGTCGTTCAAGCGCGTCAACGAGGAGCAGGGCGGGTTCCTCTGGGCGCACTGGTGCGGGTCGGCCGAGTGCGAGGCGCGGGTGAACCAGGAGACCGGCGCGACCATCCGGAACATCCCGTTCGACGCGCCAACCGAGTCGGGGCCCTGCATCGTGGACGGCCGTCCGTCGGACCGCCGGGTGGTCTTCGCCCGGGCGTACTGATCTCCACGACGGCCGCGTCTCCAGCCGTCCGGGCGCCCTCCGGCCCGACGTCGCTCCGCTCGCCCGAGCTGCGCGCGCTCACTACCGGGCTCGCGCTGACGGTCACGCTGGTCGCGCTCGAGGCGCTGGCGATCGCCACCGTGATGCCGGTCGTCGCCGGCGACCTCGGCGGGCTCTCGCTCTACGGCTGGGTGTTCAGCGCGTTCTTCCTCGGCGACCTGGTGGGGATCGTCGCGGCTGGGCAGCAGGCGGACACGCACGGGCTCGTGCGGCCGTACCTGCTGGGGCTCGGGCTGTTCGCGCTCGGGTTGACCGTGGGTGGCCTGGCGCCGTCGATGCCCGTGCTCGTCGCCGCGAGGGCGGTGCAGGGGTTCGGCGCGGGCGCGATCCCCGCGGTGGCCTATGTCAGCATCGGCCGGCAGTACCCGCCGGGACTTCGCCCGCGGATGTTCGCCATCATGTCGACCGCGTGGGTGGCCCCCGGGATCGCCGGGCCGGCGCTGGCCGGAATCGTGGCGGCGCAGCTGACGTGGCGGGCGGTCTTCCTGGGACTGCTGCCGCTGGTGGTGATGGCGGCGGTGCTCACCGTCCCGTCCCTGGGCCGGGTGGCACGCGCGGCACCGGGGACCGGGCGGACAGGGCTCGACGGCACGGGACTCGATGCGGCCGCCGGTGCGGTACCCGGTGCGGGCGGGCGCGACGTGGGCGCGAACGCGCGCGGCCGGCTGCTCGACGCCCTGCGCGTCGCCGGCGGTGCGGGCCTCGTGCTCGCCGCCCTGGACTCGCAGCGGCCGGTTCCGCTGGTGGGGCTCGGCGCGGTCGGTGCGATCGTCGGAGTGCCGTCGCTGCGTCGCCTGCTCCCCGACGGCGCGTTGCGGGCGCGCGCCGGCCTGCCTGCCGCCGTGCTGTTGCGGGGCGTCCTGACGTTCGGCTTCGCCGGCGCCGAGGCCTTCGTGCCGCTGATGCTGGTCTCGCTCCGCGGCATGTCGGCCGCCCAGGCCGGCCTCTCCCTGACCGCGGCGACGCTCACCTGGGCGGTGGGGGCATGGGTGCAGGCCAGGCGGGTTGGGGCGTGGGGCGCGGGGCGTCTGATCCGGCTCGGGCTTGCGCTGGTCGTGTTCGGCATCGCGCTGATCGCCATCGCGACGTCGCCGTCCATTGCGGTCGGGCTGGGTGTGGCCGCCTGGGGCACCGCCGGGCTCGGGATGGGGCTCGCGTACTCGCCGATCACGCTCCTCGTGCTGCACCAGGCGCCCGTGGGTCGGGAGGGCGCCGCGACGGCCGGACTGCAGCTCTCCGATGTCCTGGGTACCGCGCTGGGGGCGGGGGTCGGCGGCGTGGTGCTCGCAACGGCGCCGGCCCTCGGGTGGAGCCAGCGGACGGCGCTGCTGCTCACGTTCGGGATCGCGTGCGCGGCCGTGGTGGCCGGGCTCGCGGTCACCTCGCGGCTGGGGGGCGCCGCGACGGCCGGACCGGGCCACGCGGGGCACGGGTGATATACTCCAGCCGACTGATCGCCGGCCGCCGCTTCGACGTGGGTGACCCCCACGTCTTCTTGTGAGTGGCGGTCGACCCGAGACGAGAGGAGGCGCGTTG
>JAJYJR010000928.1 GCA_021789355.1 Chloroflexota bacterium
GGTCAGGACGATCGCGGCCCGGTGGGTGTCGCGCAGGTCCTCGATGAAGACCTGCACGTCCACCCTGGACCGCGGGTCCAGGCCGGTGGTCGGCTCGTCGAGGAGCAGCAGCATCGGGCTCGTCAGCAGCGCCCGCGCGACCGCGACCTTCTGCTGCATCCCCCGGCTGAGCTGTTCCGTCGGGCGGCCCAGGCGCTTCTCGGCGATGCCGAGCCGTCCCAGGATCCGGGCCGACTCGCGGCGCGCCTCCCCGGCGTCGAGTCCGTACAGCCGTGCGGCGAACGCGAGGTTCTCGTAGGGCGAGAGCTTCTTGAAGAACGCCGCGTCGACGCTGACGCGGTTGATGCAGCGCTTGACCGCCATCTCGTCCCGCTCGATGTCGTGGCCGAAGACCTCGACCCGACCGGAGTCGAGCGTGAGCAGCGTGCTCACGAGGCGGATCAGCGTGGACTTGCCGCTGCCGTTGGCGCCGAGGACGCCGTAGATGCGTCCCCGCTCGACGGTCAGCGAGACGTCCCTGACGGCGTCGACGGCCCGTCGCTCCCGGCCGACCACGAACCGCTTGGTGACGTGTTCGGCAAGCAGCGCCGGCGGGCCGCCGACGAGGTCCCCGACGCGGTCGATCGGCTCGCGCTCTGGAGTCGGCGACGACGGCAGTGGCGCGGGGCGCAGCCGTATGCCGCGCGGGAGCAGCGTGATGGACATGCTGTGCACCTCCTGGGCTGGAGGCCCCCGGCACGAGAAGAGCCGCGGGCCTGTCACGTCCTCCGACGTCCGGACCCGCGGCTCCGTGCATCACGCTCACGTGGCACAAGAAAAACCGTGGGTCCCGATCCGGGCCCACGGCTCCGAGTCACTGCTGGGCGGTCACCCGCCTCGCGTCACCCTGCGATGGGCACAGATCTCCCGAGGAACCCGGGGGCCGGAACGCCCGCTCGGGTCATCCCCGTCCTGAGGAGCTGTGTGATCGACATCTGCTGGATCGACTCCATCTGCAGGTGGCCCACAGTCGGGCCGGTCGGCAGGATACGGGCGCGCGGGATCCCCTGTCAACCTGTGGTTTGCCATGCAGCCCGTGCTGTCACCCGGCAGCTGGACCGTAGACCTCCGGGTTCGCGCAGCTCGGGAGCCGATCCCCGGCCAGCCCGGCCAGGATGTTGTCGACGGCGAGCTCCACCATCCGCGACCGCGTCGCCAGCGACGCCGACCCGATGTGCGGCAGCATGATGCAGTTGGACAGCCGCAGGAGCGGTTCGTCGGGCGGAATCGGCTCGATCGCCGCGACGTCGAGCCCGGCCGCGAAGATGCGCCCCTGTGAGAGCGCCGCGGCCAGCGCCGCCTGGTCGACGACCGGCCCCCGGGAGGTGTTGACCAGCACCGCGGTCGGCTTCATCAGGCCGAGTTCACGCTCGCCGATCAGCCCGCGGGTCTCCGGTGTGAGCGGCGTGTGCACGGACACGATGTCGGCGCTCCGCAGCAGCTCGTCGAGCGGGACCCATCGCGACAGCTCGTCGTCTCGCGGCGTGCGGGAGTGGTGGATCACGGTCATGTCGAACCCGTGGGCGCGGCGGGCCACCGCGCGGCCGATCGCGCCGTATCCCACGATCCCGAGCGTCGCGCCGTGCACATCCTGCCCGAGCAACAGGTCGAACGAGACGACATGCCACCGCCCGTCGCGCACGTAGCGCTCGGCCTCCACGACGCGCCGGCTGGCCGCGAGGATGAGCGCGAACGCCAGGTCGGCCGTGGTCTCCACCAGCACGCCCGGGGTGTTGCCGGCGGGGATGCCGCGCGCCGTCAGCTCGGGCAGGTCCAGGTTGTCAGTCCCGACCCCCGCGTTCGACAGGACGCGCAGCCGCGGGGCTGCGTCGAGCAGGCGCGCGTCGACGCGGTCGGTGGTCTGCGAGAGCAGGCCGTCGGCGCGGCCGAGCAGGGGCACGAGCTGGTCGAGGGAGGGCACCGCGTCGCCGCCGTACCGGACCACCTCGACGTGTTCGGCCAGCCGATCGAGGGCGGTCCCGGGCAGGGCCCGCCGGGTCACCACGACAACCCGCCGTCCGTCCCGGTCCGTCATCTCGCCGTCCTCCTCCTCGACTCTGTGGCCCCCCGGTGCGCCGGGCCCCCCGGGCGGCCGGCCGACGAGCCGCCTGCTCCGGTGGTGAGGGTCGCCCTACCCCTTCTTCTCCAGGTGCCCCCCGAAGCCGAAACGCATGGCCGAGAGCACCTTGTCACCGAAGTCCGCCTCGCCGCGCGAGGTGAACCGCTCGTACAGCGCGGTGGTCAGGATCGGGGCCGGCGCGCTGACGTCGATCGCCGCGATGCTCGTCCAGCGACCCTCGCCCGAGTCGGACACACGCCCGGAGAAGTCGGCGAGGTCGGGGCTCCCGAGCAGCGCCTGGGCGGTCAGGTCGAGCAGCCAGGACGCGATCACGCTGCCGCGGCGCCAGACCTCGGTGACCGCCGGCAGGTCCAGGCGGTACTGGTACAGCTCCGGCTCGCGCAGGGGCGACGTCTCGGCGTCGATCTCGCGCTGGTTCAATCCGGCGTCGGCGTGGTGCAGGATGTTCAACCCCTCGGCGTAGGCCGCCATCACGCCGTATTCGATGCCGTTG
>JAJYJR010000929.1 GCA_021789355.1 Chloroflexota bacterium
CGGGCACCCGACCGCGGAGTCGAGGGACCCGCCGTGGCGCACTTCCTCGATCGGGTCCTGTTCTGCCTCTTCGCCGAGGATGCGGGGCTGCTGCCGCGCGGCCTGATGCAGCGCCTGGTGGAGAACCTCTACGCCAACCCGGCCGGCTTCAACTCGGGGCTGGCGCGCCTGTTCGCCGTGATGGCCCGCGAGGGCGGCACGTTCGGGACCGACTGGATCGACTGGTTCGACGGCGGCCTCTTCGACGACGCGCCCGCGATCGAGCTGCGGGCCGACGAGATCCGGGTGATCCGGGATGCGGCCGACCTCGACTGGGCGGACGTGGAGCCGGCCATCTTCGGCACCCTGTTCGAGCGCGGGCTCGACCCCGACAAGCGCTCCCAGCTCGGGGCCCACTACACCGACCGGGCCTCGATCGAGCGGCTGGTCGACGCGGCGGTGATGGTGCCGCTGCGGCGGGACGTGGCACAGACCCGAGCCGCAGTGGAGGATCTGCTCGCTGGTGCGGAACCTCCCGACCCGGCGGCGCCGGACGAGGCCCGTGGCCTTGCTCGGGCGCTCCTCGGACGCCTGCGGGCCGTGACCGTGCTCGATCCAGCCTGCGGCTCGGGCAACTTCCTGTACCTCGCCCTCCGCCTGTTGAAGGGCCTGGAGCAGGAGGTCATCGACTGGGGGGCCGAGCGCCTTGGCCTGCCGCGCGAGGAGCCCCGCATCGGGCCGCGCTCGTTGCGGGGCATCGAGGTGAACCCGTACGCCGCGGAGCTGGCGCGGGTGGTGATCTGGATCGGGGAGATCCAGTGGCTGCGCGACCACGGGCACCCCATGCCGCACGACCCGATCCTGCCGCCCCTCGACGTGATCGAGACCCGCGATGCGATCCTGGATCGCTCCGACCCGACCCACCCGGTCGAACCGGACTGGCCGGACGCGACCTTCATCGTGGGCAACCCGCCGTTCCTGGGCGGCAAGTTGCTGCGCTCGTACCTGGGCGACGCGTACGTGGAGGCCCTGTTCGCCCTGTATGCCGGCCGCGTTCGCGCCGAGGCTGATCTCGTGGCCTACTGGTTCGAGAAGGCTCGGGCGATGATCGCCGCGGGTCGTGTGCGCCGTGCCGGGCTGCTCGCCACCCAGGGGATCCGGGGCGGGGCGAGTCGCAGGGTGCTCGACCGGATCTGCGAGAGCGGCGCGATCTTCATGGCCCGCTCGGACGACCCGTGGGTCCTCGACGGGGCCGCGGTGCACGTCTCGTTCGTGGCGTTCGACGATGGCAGCGAGTTCGAGCGCACGCTGGACGGTCGGCCGGTGGCGGGCATCAACCCGAACCTGACCGCTGACGTGGACCTGACTCGCGCACGGCGGTTGCGCGAGAACCTCGGCATCGCCTTCATGGGCGACACCAAGGGTGGACCCTTTGACGTGCCGGGCGCGACTGCCCGTGAATGGCTGCGGCGGCCCAATCCGGACGGCCGCGACAACCGGGAGGTCGTGCGCCCGTGGGTCAACGGGTTGGACCTCACACGGCGGCCGCGGGACATGTGGATCGTGGACTTCGGGACGAACATGACTCGCGAGGAGGCCGCCCTCTACGAGGCGCCCTTCGAGTACGTGCGCCGCACGGTGGAGCCCATCCGCGCAGGCAACCGCCGCGCGGCTTACGCCGAGCGGTGGTGGCTGCACGTCGAGTCCCGCTCGGGGATGCGCGCTGCTCTGGCGGGCCTCCCTCGCTACATCGCCACGCCGACCATTGCCAAGCACCGTCTCTTCGTCTGGTTGACCGACGGCGTAGTCCCGGATCACGCGCTCATCATCATCGCCCGGGACGACGACTACACCTTCGGGGTCCTCCAGTCGCGGGTGCACACCACCTGGGCCCGCCGCATGGGGACCCAGCTCGAAACGCGCCCGCGCTACACCCCCACCACCTGCTTCGAGACCTTCCCCTTCCCGCGTCCCACCGATGCGCAGCGCGCTGCCATCGCCGCCGCCGCCGCCAGCCTCGACCGGCTGCGCCAGGGCTGGCTCAACCCACCCGATCGGCCCTACGACCTGACCGACCGGGAGCTGGCCCGTCGCACCCTGACCAACCTGTACAACGAGCGCCCGACGTGGCTCCAGGATGCACACGCCCGCCTTGACGCCGCCGTTCTCGACGCGTACGGCTGGCCCCACGACATCGCCGATGAGGACCTGCTCGCCCGCTTGCTCACCCTCAACCTGGAGCGCGTGCCCGCCTGAACGGGCCGGCGGGTTTGGTCTCCGTCCGGCAGTGCCACCCGGTGATGATCCCCGGCATCAACGCTGCCTAGTTGCCGCCATAACCCATTGGACGTTCCACCCGCCGCTCCGCGGCCGGGCGTGTCCTCGCCGAAGTTCGCGTCGGCGCTCTGCGCGCTCGTCCGCCACCCGCCCGGAGTCTGGACCGCGGGCAGCGCTGTCGGTGCGCAACGGGCTGGTGGACAGGTGGGGCGGTGAAGTCCGAGATCATCGGCACATAGCGGCCCGTCCGGTTCCATATCGGTACATGCTGAACGGCTTGACCAGCGCCCGGGGTCGACACTCGCCCTGGAGGGTGGCAGACCGCCAGACGTCCCAGGACCATCGGATGCCCT
>JAJYJR010000100.1 GCA_021789355.1 Chloroflexota bacterium
GCATACGGGACGACCAGGTACGCGAGTGCCGGGAAGCTGCTCCCTTCCATGTTCCCGAACATCGGCACGAGCACCTGTGCCAGCACCGATCCGAGCAGGAGGACGAGGAGCGCGGCGCGGAGGAGCCGCACGGCGATCTTGTTCATCTATCGAACATCGATTGCTTTCGCTCGACCGTCAATAGGCCATTCGGCACGCGGCCGCGCTCCAATCACCCATCGGCGTCGCACAACCCGATTGGCTGGGGCGACTGAACGGCGTGAGGGAGATTCGGCACATGGGTGAGACAAGGGAGATCCTGGCCCGGATTGGACATCCGACGCGTCCGCGTCTCCCGATCGTGCGGACGATGGCGGCCGTCGCCGTGCTCGTGCTGCTCCTGAACGTCCTCGCCGTGTGGCGCCACCCCCTACGTGCTCGATGCGGTGCGGAAGGGGTTGGTGCAGAACGTGTCGGCGACATCCCTCCTGGGGGACGCGTGGCCGCTCGTCGTGATGGGCGTGGTCCTCGTTCCTCTCGGACTATGGGTGTTCGCGCGCCGAACGCTTCGCCAAGCGCACCGGCAGGCTCGAGCGGGTGGGGTGACGGCGAAACTGTGGCTCGCGTTGCCGGCGCGATCCTGGTCGACGCGCTGATGACGCGATCCGACGCGCCGGACACCGAAGATTGAACCTGCCATCCGGCTCATGCGTCTGGATGGCATGATGGCGGAGGGGAGCTGGGAGGTCGCCGTGGCGGAGGCCAGGGCGGGGGGAGCAGGGGAGCGGGCGCTCGCCTTCGAGCGGCTCACGGCGGGTCGCCTGGAGCGAGCCTATCGCCTGGCGAGCGCCGTGCTCGAGGACGACGCTGAGGCGCAGGACGCCGTGCACGACGCCGGGTTGCGGGCGTGGGCACGCTGGTCCGAGCTGCGCGACCCCGCGCGCTTCGACGCCTGGTTCGACCGCATCGTGGTGAACGCCTGCCGTGATCGGACGCGGCGGCGCCGACTGCGGGCAGTCACCATCGACGGGTTGGCCGACGGCCCCGCGCCCGACGCGCTGGCGGCGAGCCCCGAGCGCGACGCCCTGCGGCGCGCCCTGGCCGCCCTGCCCCCCGAGCACCGGCTGGTCGTGCTCCTGCACCACGTCGAAGACCTCTCGATCGGCAGAGATCGCCGTACGGACCGGGGAGCGGCAGGGCACCGTGAAGTCGCGCCTGCACTACGCGCTGCGCGAACTGCGGGCAGCCTACGAGGCCGACGAACGCCGTCCACTCGCCGGCGGTCAGGCGGCGGGAGCCGGAGGCCGGCGATGAGCACGGATCGCTTCGACGACGACCTGCGCTCGGTCCTGCTCGAGCGCTCGGCCGGTGGGCCGCCCGAGGTGCTGCGCGCGCGCCTGGCGGCGATCCCGCGCGAGGCTCCCGTGCAAGCATCGGTGCCGTTCCGCCGGCGCCTGCCGGCGCTCGCCGCGGGCGTGGCGGCGGTGGCGATCGTGGGCGGCGCGCTGCTGATCGTGCTCGGGCTGCACGGCACGATCCTGGGACCGGCAGCCTCGCCCCGTGCGACAGCCCCTGGGTCGCCGGCCGCGGTGGCGAGCGCCGTTCCGAGCGCCCCCTCGTCGGGCATGCCGGCATTCCCCAGCGTTGCCCCCGATGCCATATCCACCACCGGGCTGATCGAACCCGGGCAGGTCGCGGTGTACGCCGATGCGGCGGGTCCGGCGGTGCTGATCCGCGTGCGCGACGTGCACACACTTGCGTCGGTGCCCGGGATGACGCCGCGCGTCGACGGGGACGTGTACCTGGACGCCACCGTCGATTTCCGCGTGCTGCACGTCCCGGCCGGCGCGTTCCCGGGGATCGGGTTCATCGCCTGGAAGACGTTCGGCGCGACGCTCCTCGACCCGGAGGCCAGCTGGCCGACCCCGCATCTCGGCTGGGTCAACGACCTGCAGCCGGGGATGACGATGTCGGGGAGGCTCGGCTGGGAGGCGCCCGCGAGCGGCGAGGTGCGGGTCCGGTACCAGGAGTCGGGCACGGCGTACTTCGAGGTGCTGCTGCGCGCGGCGCCGGCCGGTCCCGTGGTCACACCCGCACCCCAGGGCTGGCCGGTCACGCTCCCGATCGGTTCTTCGGGTGAGGCCGCTCCGGGACCGGATGGCAGCGTGGACCTCGCAGGCAACGACATCGCGGGTGGCGTGGCCGGTGAGCCCGGGCAGGCCTTCCGGCTCGACGCGTCGGGACGGCTCGTGCCCGGCTGGCCGGTGCGGCTGCCCTTCGCCGGCTGGGTCTCCGCGATCGCGAGCGGATCGGATGGGACGTTCTTCGTGGCGGGAGTAGGCACCATCGCCGCATTCGCGCCGGATGGCACCGCACGGGCAGGCTGGCCGGTCACGGTCTCGGGCGCAACGGGGATCGACACGATGCTGGTCGGATCCGATGGCACGCTGTATGCGACGTATGCGGCCGGCTCGGGTCTCGCCTCGCACCTGGTCGCCATCGGCCCCGACGGCGCGACGCGCGCGGGCTGGCCGGTGACGCTGCGCCTCCCGACCGATGGCATGCTCTCGGCGCCCCTGCTCGGACCCGACGGCACCCTCTACGTGGCGGTGACCTCCGAGACGTGGTGGCAGACGAACGCGCACGGGACGCTGTACGCCTTCACACGCTCCGGATCGGAGCGTGCTGGGTGGCCCGTGGTCGGCTGGGACGGCATTGCCCTGGCGCCCGACGGCACGGTGTACGCCTGGCGCCACCAGGCGGCCTCGACCCCTGACGGTCACGCCTACACCATCGGCAGCACCGAGATCGCCGCGCTCGACGCGAGCGGGAAAGCGAGGCCCGGTTGGCCGATCCGCGTTGTCGGCGCGGCCTCGGCGCCGGCCTTCGGCTCCGACGGCACGGCGTACCTCACCCTCGGTGACCCGTCGGTCTCCCGCACGGGCTCGCTCCTCGCGCTGGACCGGACGGGACACACGATCCCGGGCTGGCCCGTCGCGTTGCCCGCCGGCATGGTCGGGCTGCAGTCGAGCGGCAACCCGGGCACCCTGTTCTCGCCGCAGCCGCCGGTCGTCGCGTCGGACGGCACCCTCTATGTGGCCGGGGGCACCACGACCCGGGCGGTGGTGGCCGCCTTCGACGGCACGGGGCATCCAGTCCCGGGCTGGCCGTACGTGCTGCCGGATAGCACGCAGTTCGGCAGGTTCGCGCCGTTCGCGATCCCCGGCGGTCCGCCGATGGGCCCGCTGATCACGCCGGGTGGCGCATACCTCGCCACGAACACCATGCAGGGCGATGTTGCGGGGGGCGGCGTGCTGCTCCTGGGCCCGAACGGTCGGCCCGCTGCCGGCTGGCCGCAGGATCTGCCCTCGCACGCCCAGGTGAGCTGGCTCGCCCCCACCGCGGATGGCGGCGTCGCCATCATGGGCCAGGCCGTCACCGCGGCCGCCTCGGAGGTGACCGTCGTCGTCCGATACGCGCCCGACGGCGTGCTCGCGACACCGGCCCCATGAAGTGAACCTGGCTGGTAGCCCCGCCGACGCCATTGCCGGGGCTACCCACGCGAGCGCAGACTGGTGATCGTGAACGCTCGTCCGCGGCTCTCCGTGACTCCGCAGGCTGGCGCCGGGAGGGCCCGTCCGCCAGCCGGCACGCAGTGGCGCGGCACACGCGGTGACCCGAGCTCGGCGATGAGGCGATCGGGATCGTGGGGTCCAGCCCCGTGGCCCGCCGTCGCCCTGCTCGTGGCGCTGCTCCTGGCCGCGTGTGGCGGTCCGGCGCCCTCGGCGACGACCGGGCTGGCGAACGCGAGCGCCGCACCCTCCACACCCACGTCATCGGGGCCACCCGGTGTGCCGCCGTCGCCCGCACCGGCGTCGATCGCGAGCCCTGAACCCGGGCCCTCGAGCGCAGCGCCGCCCCTGAGCCAGGTCGGGATCACCGTGAGCTCGGCGCTCGGGCGCACGACCAGCGGACCGTTCAGCCGGTCCACCAAGGTGCCAGCGCTCGGACAGCCGGTGACCTGGCGGTTCGACGGGGGAGGGACGTTCGCCGGCAGGACGCTCCAGGTGCAGTCGCTCACATCGCTCCGCCCGGTCGTCTGGACGACGATCGCGACCGTGACCGCTGACCCGGACGGCGTGGCGACCTACACCGCCTCGTTCGACCGCCCGGTCTTCCTCTCCCTGCGGGCACTGGTGCCACCGGGCCCGGCTGCTGCGGGCGGCTCGTCCGGCGGCCTGCAGGCCAGCTGGCGCGGGACCGGCCCCTGCCCGGTGGTCGTCATGGAGCCGGGGCCCGTGACCTACGAGGGCCCGATCACGGCGAGCCCCGACGGCACCCGCTACCAGGTCGTCAGCGGGCCCGACGCGAGCGGCGACCAGCAGTCCACGCTGGTGGCGAGCGACTCAGGTGGCACCGGCTGGCGCTACGATTTCACGCCCTGCTACGGGGTGTCGGATCCCCTGTTCGATGCCGGCGGGACCGCCTACCTCGTCGCCACCCTGCACACCTTCCACGAGCTCGACAGCGCGATCTTCGCCTTCGGGCCTGCCGGGATCCGCTCGCCCGCTCCCTACCACATCGCCGGCGTCTCCTGGGGCCTCGTTCGCTCGCCGCTGGGCACGGTGTACGCCGAGGGCGCCTCCTTCAGCCTCGGCACCGGCGGCGCCCTCATCGACCTGCAGCGCTCGTATCTGGCAGCCCTCGACGCGTCCGGCCACCCGACGCCGGGCTGGCCGTACAGCACCCCGGTCCCGCTGTCCGAGCCCACGTTCGGCAGCGACGGCACCGCCTACCTGGTCGCGGGCTTCGTCATCGGCGTGGCGCTCGATCTCGGGGTCCACGAGGTGCTGGCGCTCGCTCCGGACGGCGCGTCGCGGGCGGGCTGGCCGTTCGTCCTGCCGGCCGGGGTGGGCCCGCTGCACACGAGCATGGGCGAGGGTCAGGTCGCGGTCGGCGAGCCGCCTGTGGTGGGTCCCGGCGGCCCGATCTACGTGGCGGCCGGGAAGGGCGCGTGGGGCGCGGGCGGTGACCTCGTGTACGCCCTCGGACCCGACGGGCGGGTGAAGCCCGGCTGGCCTTACGCGACGGTGCTGTCCGACGGCGCCTTGCTCTCCGGGACGGTGGGTGGAAGCGCGGGTGCGCTGCCGCCCGTGCCAGGCCCCGATGGCACCCTCTACCTCGCCACGCGGGCGGGCGCCGGGGCGACCATCCACGACGCGGTCGTGGCGCTCGGCCCCGACGGCCGCGTGCGGGCGGGCTGGCCCTACGTCCTGGGCGCCAGGCACGGCGTCGATGGGGCCGCGTGCTCGCGGGGCGGGAGCGGGAGCGCGACGTTCGGGCCGGGCGAGTGCTGGCTCGCGTTCGCCGGCGGTGGCGTCCTGCACGTGGGCGTCATCAGCGGCGGGACCATCGTTGAGGCCTGCCTGCAGCCGGACGGCAAGGCCGTGACCTGCGTGGCGGGATGAGGACGGGAGCCTCGGGTCGCCGGTCGTGCACCCCGCAGGGATCGAGCGCACCGCCGGCCCGGGTCGGCGCGTCCTGGCGTCTCCCGGCGATGGCGCTCCTCCTTGCGCTGCTTGCGGCCTGCACGGGCCGGCCGACGTCACCGACGGTCCCGTTGCTCGGCCAGAGCGCGCCGCCGCCTCCGAGCGCGGCGGCGGTGCTTCCGTCCCCGACGCCCCCGCCGGTGACGTCGCCGCCAGCCACGGCCACCACGAGCTTCCAGCCGGACGCGCTCGCCTTCCGGGACTTACAGCACGGGCTTCTCGGGGGAGGGTTCGCGGGCCAGGACGGCGCGGGCCCGGGGATCGTCATGGGCACCAGCGACGGCGGATCGTACTGGTCGACGCTGGCCACCCTCGCCGCGCCGGTCCGCCAGCTGTGGGTCGTCGGGCAGATGGACTGGGCGCTGACCGCGTGCGACGCAGCGATCCCCACCTGCGCCCCCCGGCTCCTGCGCAGCATGGACGGGGGCACGACCTGGGCCGCGGTCCCGATGAACCTCGAGGAGCTGAGCTTCGCCGATGCGCGCGACGGCTGGGGGGTGGCGCCGGGCACCGGAGCGGTGACGACGACCCTCGAGCGCACGCGTGACGGCGGCATCACCTGGACGCGGACCACCTCGCCGTGTCGGGGCTCGCGCGGCGGGCCGCTCCGCGCCGTCGCCTTCCGTTCCGTCTCCTCTGGCCTGGCGGTGTGCGCGGCCACGCTCGGGGCGGGCGGCGAGTTCCACAGCGTGCTCGCCACCTCCGACGGGGGCGCGAGCTGGCAGGTGCGCGCCTCGGTCGCGGCCCCGCCCGCACCCAATGTCGGCTCGCTCCCGTACGGGGGCTACATCCGTGGCCTCGCCGTGGCGCGTGACGGCACGGCCTGGCTGTGGGGCGATCGCATGGCGCCACTCGCCAGCACCGACGACGGCGCCACCTGGCGACCGCTGGGGATCGGCGCTCCCGACGCGCAGCCCGTGACCGCCGCCTGGCCGCTCGATGCGCAGCACGGCGTCGTCCTCCTGTGGGACCCGAACCGCCAGGCGACGCTCGTCGAGGCCACCGCCGACGGCGGCCATACCTGGCGGGCGCGGACCTCGTTCCCGGTCGACACGCGCGCCCCCGCCGGATCATCGTCAGCCGTCATCGAGCTCCCAGCGGGCTCGGCCTTCGTCGACACGTCCTTCTCGTTCGGGGCGCTGGCCTGGTCGCCCGGTGGGCGGGTCCTCGCGGTGGAGGCGGCCGACCAGGGGTTCGGCCACGACCGGGTCGACCTGTTCGCCCCCGACGGTGCGCGGATCGCCTCGATCCCGGGCTCGGGGTTCGGCTGGCTGGACGCCACGCGGCTCGCGGTGTTCCGTTCGTCCCCCGGTACCGGCGGCGGCACGATCGGTCTGTGCACGACGGCCGGTCAGCTCATCGAGCGCTTGCCGGGACGGTGGAGCGGCATGCTGGCCAGCGGTCACGGGAGCCTGGCGCTCGAGCCAGTGGCGGGCCCTGGAGCGTCCCCAGGTGGCGACGTGCGGATCTGGACCGCGGGCGCCATCGGCCCCCCGATCCAGGGCGAGGGCTCGCCCGAGCGCTGGTCACCCGACGGGACCCGCCTCCTGCTCGTGCGGACGGACCTGACCGCGCAGGCAGGGGCAACGCTCGCCTCCACCGGCGGCCCCATCCCGGGGGTGCTCACCGTGATCCGCGCCTCCGACGGGGCGGTCATGGCCCCCACCCCGTATCGCCTGGCCGACGTGCGCGGCTCCCGTGCCTGGAGCCCGGACGGTCGCTACCTGGCGACCGACGATGCCGGCGGTCCGACCGTATTCGACCTTGCCACGGGGCGCGTGATCCGGATCGGCGGTACGGCCGCGCCGGTGGACTGGAGCCCGGACGGGCGCCTGGTGCTCGTCACGACCGCGGCGCCGGGTACCCCGATGGGCCTCGTGCGCGTCGGCGTGCCGTGAGGCCGATCGCGTCCGCGCTCGGGCACGCCAGGGTCACCTGACTGGCGCTTGCCTGCCCCTCGGAACAGCGGGGTTTACGCTCCGGATTCGGTGAGATCTGGCCTGCTCGGATACATCTCCCCGTTCAGCCCGGCCACCCACGTCCTCGACGGCGTGCGTGCCGCGCTGACCGAGGGCACGCCGGTCACCGCGCTGCTGCCGCACGTGGCCGCGCTCATCGTGATGGGGATCGTCCTGATCCCGGTCGGCCTCTTCGTCTTCGCGCGGGCCGAGCGCTACGCGAAGCGGACGGGGAGGCTCAAGCGGGTCGGGTAATGTGCGGGCACGGCTCGCAGATGCCCACGTGTCGCCCGACGCGGCAGATGCGTGCGACAGAGAGGCGGGCCGGTTGCCCGGCCCGCCTCGGCTGATGCGTGAACGATGGAAGTTCCTACGGAGTCGTGTGGGTCAGCGCATCCACGAGCCCTGCGGCGTTCGGCGTGCCGAGTCCGGAGGCCGCATCCCATCCGATCCCGGCGGCGTACCCGCTGATGCCGCCAAAGGAGTTGTCCCCGGCCGCGACGTCGTTGAACGCCTCTGCGTACAGGGATGGGTTCTCGGCAATCTGGTACAGGCGCGGGGCCAGGAAACCCAGTGCTCCGTCGGCCTGGTTGGCCAGTGCGTCGATGGCCGCCCACTGCGGCGTCGCGGCGCTGGTGCCGCCGATGATCGCCCAACCCGGGCCATAGATGGGATCAAAGCTCTCGTAGACCAGGATCGCGCTGATGATCGCCGCGTTGTACGAGACGTCCGGGAGCCCCCGCATGCCGGACGGGTCGGTGATGCCGGCCCTAGTCTGGAAGCTGGGCTCGGCGAACACCGCGCTGTACCCGCCGCCACCCGCGCCGTACCCATCGTTCCAGACCGCTTCCGGCTGATAGGACGAGATCGAGGGCTGCGGGGTCGGGATCTCCGTGCCGCCCACAGAGATGACATTCGGGCTGGAGCTCGGGAAGTTCACCGTGGGGTACGGGAACAGGCGGCCCTGCTTGTCGCCGTTGGCGACGCCCGAGTCGCCGCTGGCGAAGAAGGCGCTTACGCCCTGCGCCGCGGCCTGCGCGTAGAAGCGGTTCAGGGTCTGGATCGACGCCGGGGTCTGGAAGGCCTGCTCCGTGGTCGCCCAGCTGTTCGACCAGATGGTGCCGATGTGGTTCGCGAGCGCCCACTGCTGGGCGAGCTGGAGGTTCGTCAGGCCCTGCACGCCCTGCGTCTCGGGGATCGGCGTCACGACCAGGGCGATGCTGGCTCCCGGCGCGATGGCGTGCGCCCATTCCACGTCGAGGGTCGTCTCATAGGCCCAACCGACCGCAGTCTGCAGGTTCTTGTTGTTGTAGTTGGCCGGGCTCGGCACGCCCGTGTAGCTGTAGGTGACCCTCCCCTCAGCTTGCGATTAAACCCTCGGTAGCCGCGTCAGCCCCACTCCTCGGCTGACTCGGCGATCTCGAGCGAGAGCGCCTCGAGCTCGTTCGTGAGGGTCCGGATCCGCCGGGCGTTCTCGAACCAGCTCTGGTAGCGCGCCAGCTGGGCCGCGCTCAACAGGCGCGTCTCGGTCACCCCGTGCACCTTGCGGGTCCACTGGTAGTACGGACCGTGCAGCTGGGACGGGTCGCCGCTGCAGCGGCAGCCCGGTTTCCCGCAGCGGATGCGCCGCTCGATGATGGTCCCCGGCAGCGCAAAGCCGACCGATCCGAGCTCGGCCGCGATCCGCGCCTGGAACGCGCGGTCCTCCGCGCTGGGCCGTGGCATCGACACCTCCTCGCCGGAGCATGGCACAGGGGCCTCCCGAGCGGGGAGCTACAGTATCATACTGTAGCTCCCAGGCAGACCATCGAGGAGGCGAGATGGACGAGGGCGGCGAGCGAGGGGCGGCGCTGGTGAGCTTCCGGGAGGGGTTCTACGGCTGTCTCACCGGCTGGGGCGACGCGACCTTCGAGCTCGCCGACGCGACCCTGTGCCTGCCGGCACCGGTCGCCTCGGTGCCGGCGCTCTCCCTGGAGCCGGTGTTCCGCCGCGGCCACGGCAGCCTGTACAAGGCGCTCGCGCGGGGGCGCATCGATGCCGAGGCGCTGCGTGACCTCCTCGCCGCCACGCGCCCGGCCGACTGGCCGGCGGTCTTCGCGGTCGATGCGTCCACCTGGCCCCGCTGCGATGCCGAGACGAGCCCCGAGCGCGGCTTCTACTACTCGGCCTCCAGGCACTCCGCGGGCCAGCCGATCGTGGCCGGCTGGTCGTACCAGTGGATCGCCGGGCTCAGCTGGGCGGCGGACTCCTGGACCGCCCCCCTCGACGCCCGGCGCATCCCGCCCTGCGCGGACACGGTGACGGCCACGATCGCCCAGGTGGGCGAGCTCGTCGGCCGGCTCGGTGACGAGGGCGCGGTGCCGCTCTTTGTCTTCGACGCCGGCTACGACCCGATCGCGCTGGGGGCCGGGTTGGTGGAGGCCCGGGCGCAGGTCCTCGTGCGCATCCGCTCCGACCGGCTCTTCTACCCCGATCCGGTCCCGGCGCCCGCCGGCACGCTCGGCCGGCCCCGCCGCCACGGCGCTCGGTTCGCCTGCGCCGATCCGGCGAGCTGGCCTGCCCCCGACGCCGCGCTCACCACGTCGGATCCGCGCTACGGCGCCGTGGCGGTCCAGGCCTGGCGGGGCCTGCACCCCAAGCTCCACGGGCGTGGTCGCTGGGCCGGCGCGGTCCCGCCGATCGTGCGCGGGACGGTGATCCGCGTCGCGGTGGAGCACCTTCCCAAACGCGACGGCCGGGCCGCCAAGACCCTCTGGCTGTGGTGGTCGGGGCCGGGCGCCCCCGAGCTCGACGTCTGCTGGCGGGCGTACCTGCACCGCTTCGACCTCGAGCACACCTTCCGCTTCACCAAGGGGGCTCTCGGCTGGACCGCGCCCGCGCTGCGTACGCCCGAGCAGGCCGACCGCTGGACCTGGCTCGTGGTCGCGGCCTACACCCAGCTCCGCCTCGCCCGCGGCCTGGTCGCCGACGACCGGCTGCCCTGGGAACGCCCCTGTGACCCCGCCCGGCTCACCCCGACGCGCGTGCGCCGGGGGTTTCGGCGCCTTCGCGCCGCCATCGGCACGCCGGCCAGGCCACGGAAATACCACACCGCCGGTCCCGGACGCCCGAAGGGCACCCGCCGGCCCCCACGAACCCGCTATCCGGCGCTCAAGAAGGCCGCCTGAGGCGGTTTAATCGCAAGCTCAGGCATGTAGACCTTGAACGAGGGCGGGTCGGGCAGGCTGAACGCCTTGTCGAAGGCCGTCAGGTCCTGCGTGATGGTCGGGCTGCCGAACGCGTCGAAGATGACGATGGTCTGGCCGGTCCCGTTGTCGCCGGCGCGGTAGAGCGGCCCCAGGTTGTACTGGTTCTGCATGTCTGTCGGCGCGTAGCAGGCGATGCCGTAGGCCGCGATGCAGTCGGCGCTCGACGGCGGCGTGCGGGGCGATGTCGACACGACCGGGCCGACGATCTCCTGTGGAGTGACGCCGGCGCTGACGGATCCGGGTGCTGCAGATACGGCGGCTGGGATTACCAACCCCGATGCCAAGAGTGACCCGGCTGCCAGGATCGCTGCGAGTCGGGGCTGCGGGCGATGGTGCGCCATAGAACCCTCCATCTCGTGACAAGTGGCCCTCCCGCTCCGGTCACTATAGCCGTTGGTCGCGTCGGAAGCGCGGGTTGAACAGCGCACGGAAGGTCGAAGTGGCGCGTCCGGTCAATGCGACGCGGCATGCAGTTCGCCAGGGTCACCTGACTGGCGCTTGCCTGCCCCTCGGAACAGCGGGGTTTACTACAGCGTCGACATTCTGCCCGGCTGGATGCAGGTCGTCTCGCGCTTCTCGCCAGCCACGTACGTGCTGGACGCGGTCCGCAAGGAGTTGGGTGACGGCATCCCCGCCACGGCCCTGTTCGGCGACGCGTGGCCGCTCGTGGTAATGGGCGTCGCGCTCGTGCCGCTCGGGCTCTGGGTCTTCGCCCGCGCCGAGCGCTACGCCAAGCGCCCGGGGCGGCTCGAGCGGGTGGGGTGACCGATGGCCACCGGAGGGCGATACGATCGGTGCGCTGGGGCCACGAGGGATCGTGCTCGTGACGATCTGCCCTACCTCGCCGCCGGGTCAATGACCCGGCCCAGGAACAGGATCGCGGCGGTGGCCCGGTCGCGCAGGGCGAAGAGGATGGGACGGTCGACCCGTACCTCGGGCCAGGGGCCCTGGTAGCCGGGGCCCCCGTGCTGCCAATGACCGCGGTCGCCGGCGAGGCTGAGCGGCCCGGTGTCGACCCCGAAGCGGGGGAGATGCAGGGCGATGGGCCGCGGCGACAGGGCGCCCGTGATACGGGCGAGCTGGGCCGGCGTGAGGGCGGCGCTGAAGCGGGACAGGTCGTCGGGCACGATGACCGTGAGCGCGAGCGTCCCGAGATACGGCAGCTCGACGGCCCACCAGCCGTTGCCCGCCGCGTAGCCATAGGAGCCGCGAGCACTCATGGTCGGCACGCTCAGCGTTGAGCCATCGGCCCGCGTGAATGGCTCGGGCGTGGTCGCCTTCGGATCGAACGGCGCGAGCCAGGGCGCCTTCAGGGAGATCGTGTTGACGAGCGCGATGCGGATCGCGCGGGTGACGGTGGGCGGCGAGAGCAACTCCGGGATGCGGCCCTTCGTCTGCGCCTTCACCCAGGCGTTGATGAGCTGGGGTGCACCGTCGGGATCGGCCTTGAAGTCGACCAGCCGCAGTCCGGCGCCGAACCGAGCGGCGAGGGCGTCGAGGTACGCGGGCTCGAGCGCGCTGTCGCGCTGGGAGAAGGGGGCGTTGGCAAGCTGCAGGGCGACTTCGGGCGGTGGGCTCTGGCCGCCGGACCAGTTGTCGTAGACGCGGTCGAGGGCAGAGAGCGACTGGTCGAGCGCGTTGACGCCGGCCGCACCGGCGTCCGACCCGAACGAGCGCAGCACGCGGTCCATCTGCGCCGCGGTCTCGCCCTTTGCCCCGGCGCGGGCCATCGCCAGGGCGATCGCGATGCTGGTCGGCGAGACGGCCACGTTGCCGGAGCCGGTCGCGACCCGGCGGAACAGGTCCAGGCCGAACGCATTGACCTCGGCTGCCGCACCGGTGGCCTCCTCAGACGTCGTCGAGGGGCGAGCCACGTCGTCAGTGGCAGGCGCTCCTCCCCGCGCTCGATGGCACGGAACGCGCCGAGCAGGGTGGCCTGCACCGCCTCCTCCGTCGTGACCCGCGAGTCGGTCAGCCGGGCGGCGAGGCGAAACAGGCGCCGGCTGTGAGCGCCGATCAGCTCGGCATAGGCGGCCTCCGATCCCGCCCGCCAGCGCCGCGCGAGGCCGCGCTCGTTCACGTGCCGGCCGCCAGCGGTGCCCGCCCCACGATCATCGCCCCGGCACCGCGAACGTGAAGCTCCACGGGCCGACCACCGTGACGTCGGACCCGCTCGTCCC
>JAJYJR010000930.1 GCA_021789355.1 Chloroflexota bacterium
CTTCCGCCGGGCTGGCCCGATCCCCGCTCGCAGGCGGTCGCGGGCATCCGCGTCGCCACGCCCGCCGGGGATGACCCGGGGGCGGTCGTGGTCGGCAGGGTCGCCGGTGCCTTCGATGCCTCGGAGTGGCTGATCCTGCGAGCCCTGGCCCGCGAGGCCGAGCTCTCGCTGCGCAACGCGCAGCTGCATGCCCTGGAGCACGCCCAGGTGCTCGAGCTGCAACGGTTCGAGGATGCCCGCCGTTCGTTCTTCTCGGCCGTTGCGCACGAGCTGCGAACGCCGCTCACCGTGCTCAAGACGCTCCTGCCCTCGCTGGGCGACTGGCCCCGCCTCCCGCCCGAGCAGCAGCGCGAGGTTCGCGAGATGGTCGATCAGAACCTGGAGCGACTGGAGGGGATGATCACCGAGATCCTCGAGGCCAGCCAGGTGGAGGCCGGGGCCGTGACGCTGCGTCGCGGACCGGTCGACCTCGCGGAGCGGATGGAGCGGGCGGCGGCGAGCCTGCGGCCGCTGTTCGAGAGCCGGCGCCAATCCGTCGCTCTCGCCATCGAGCCGGGGGTCAGGCACGTCGACGGCGACCGGCGCCGGCTGGACCAGGTGATCTCGAGCCTGTTGCACAACGCGTACAAGTTCGGCCCGTTCGGGGGCGTCATCCGCGGGACCGTCGCGTCAGACGCCGGCCAGGTCAGGGTGTGCGTGGAGGATGATGGTCCCGGCGTGCCGGCTGGGTCGCGGGACCGGATCTTCGACAAGTTCTATTCCGTGCCCGCGCAGTCGAACCAGAAGGGGGTCGGGCTCGGCCTGTACATCTGCCGTGAGCTGGTCGCACTGCACGGCGGCCGCCTCTGGTACGAGCCGCGACCCGGGGGCGGGAGTCGTTTCTGTTTCACCGTACCCGCCTGGATGGAGCATTCACGTGGAGAAGGCGACGACCCGGATCCTGGTCATTGACGACGAGCCCGACGTGCTGCGTGCCGTGGGGCTGACGATCAATCTCCAGGAACCGACCTGGGAGGTGCTCACCGCGCAGCGGGGCGAGGACGGTCTCGACCTCATCGAATCCGCGGCGCCCGATGCCGTGCTGCTCGACCTGCAGATGCCGGACGTCGATGGCTTCGAGGTACTCGAGCGGATCCGCCTCTTCAGCGACGTGCCGGTGATCATCCTGACCGTTCGCGACGGGGAGCTCGACAAGGTGCGCGGCCTGCAGCTCGGTGCCGACGATTTCGTGGTCAAACCGTTCGGCCATCTCGAGCTGCTGGCCCGGTTGCGGTCCGTGCTGCGACGGGCGGCCGGCCACGCGAGTCCTGACGAACCCCCGTTCGTGCTCGACGATCTCCGGATCGAATGGGGGCCGCACCGGGTGACGATGCTGGGCGCGTCCGTGCGGCTGACGAGCACCGAATACCGCCTGCTCGAGGTCCTGGCGCACAACGCGGGCCGGGTGGTGGAGAACGGCGTGCTGCTCGCCCGCGTCTGGGGCCACGACGCCCAGGACGAGACCGACTATCTCAAGACCTACGTGCACCGGCTGCGCATGAAACTGGGGGACGATCCCTCGCAACCGCACTACCTTCGCACCGAGCGTGGCACAGGCTACTGGATGCCTCGGGCGGAGCCTGCGCCGGGACAGGGTATGGCGCGGCCCCGGTCAGGATCCTGACCGGGGCCGCTGGAGGCGATCGGAGCCGTAGGGGAACGGTCGCCTTTCGGCATGCCGGCGCTCATGTGGGCCCGGTGACGAGGGCCCGGGCGCCGGAATGGGTCACATCGTGCGCGGATGCTGCTGCTGGCCGAGCGTCACGGCGGCCCAACCCGCCAGCACCGCGACGACGATGCCCACGAGCACGTCGTTCCACAGCGCCGCGACGACGCCCGTGTAGCCGAGCACGAACGGCGCCGCGATCAGCCAGAGCCCGACGAGGGCGTTGACCCAGTCGAGCCCGCGGTCGGTGCCTTGCTGGTTCGACAGGGCCGCCCACCCGGCCAGCACGACCAGCGCCAGCCCGACGATGATCGCGTCCCAAAGGAACGCGGTGGTGGCCGTGTACCCAAGGACGAAGGGGGCGGCGACCTCCCAGATCCCAGCCAGGACCACCAGCCCGCTCAGTGTCTTCTGCGTACCCATGGCGCTCTCCTTCGCGTCTCACTTGCCTCCCGGGGAACCGTTCCTCGGTGCACTGGCACCGTTCTAGGGGATCGACGTGGCGGCACCAGTGAACGCCGGTGAACAACTGGTGAACGGGCACCACAAGGGCCGCTCGAGGCGCCGTCCTGGCCGCCTCTGCCCCCTGGTCATCCGGTCATTCATCCAGTGCCGGTTCGCGCCCGGGACATGCGGCCCCTGGTCGGGGAGCCATGTGCCACTGCACCATCTCACGTAGCGTTGACACACTGCCTGGTGAGACAGTCGCGACGTACGCGAAGCGCTCCCAGGCCCGGTGGACGCCGAAGGTCCCCGGCACGGAAAGGATCCGCCCATGACCACGCTCGAGATCGCCGCGCGGGTCGACGCGAAGGGGCTGTCGTGCCCCATGCCGATCGTCAAGACGGCGCAGGCCATGAAGGGGCTCGCCTCCGGCCAGCTCCTGGAGGTGCTCGCCACGG
>JAJYJR010000931.1 GCA_021789355.1 Chloroflexota bacterium
GGCGGAAAGCCACGGGCGGATCGGTCCTCGCGCTAGTAGAACAAATGTTCTCATATCATCCCGGGGGCAGTGTCGCATTTGTCGCGTTCCGCCGCGCGGCGCAGGTCAGCCCGAGGCTCGCCGCCGCCGGTCAGGCGACCGCCAGCCTCGCCCGAACCCCCTGGTCCACCGGCGCCCAGCATCCGGCCAACGCCACCGGCGGCAGGATGGGCCCCGGCAGGCATACGAGCAAGGGCAGCGCGAGCCCCCAGGAACGGCCGCGAGCCGCGAGGAGGGCGCCGGGCAGCACCAGCAGCACGAGGTAGCGCGGGCACAGCACGACCGCTCGGCGCGCCGACGAGTCAGGGGCAGAGCCGGCCGATGGCTCCCGATCCCGGGACTGGTGGGGATCCATCCGGTTGGTACTGTATCGACATGGGTGACGTCGGCATCAGGGAGCTGAAGCAGCGCCTCTCCGAGTACCTGGAGCGGGCGGAGCGGGGCGAGGTGCTTCGGGTCACCGACCGCGGCCGGCCGAAGGCGGTGCTCGGCCCGGTGCCGGGTCGCGCACGTATCGAGGACGAGGTCCGTGCCGGCTGGATCAGACCAGGGACGAATGCGCCGCTGGGTCCGGTGCACCGGGCACGAGCCTCCAGGCGGGTCCTCGACGTATTGGCCGAGGATCGGGGCCCGTGACCACCTGCGTCGATTCGAGCGCCCTGGCCGCGCAGCGGGTCTCCGCGCCCGGAGCGGGTTTCCTGACCTTCGACCTGCGCCAGGCACAGGCGGCCCGCGCGCTCGGCCTGACCGTCGTGACCGCCTGACGCAGTGGCGCGCCCCGTGTAGGGATCCCCGGCGGGTAAGCGCCGGTTGAGGGCCGGCCGCGAGCATGGGCGGCATGAGCGCGCTCCTCGACCTCGTCCTGCCGCCGCGCTGCCCCGGCTGCGGGCGCGAGGGCGCGCCGATCTGCGCGCGCTGCATGCGGCCGCTGGAGCGACGGCTGGACGAGCCGCCGGGCGCCCCGGTCGGGCTCCCGGCCGAGCTTCCCCCGGGGCTCGTGCAGCTCGAGTGGTGTGCGGCGTTCACCGGACCGGTGCGGGCGGCCCTGCTGGCGCTGAAGTACGACGGCGACCGACGGGTGGTGGAACCGCTGGGGAGCGTGCTCGCGCGTCGCTGGCGGCGTGCGGGCGTCGTCGGGGAGGTGCTGGTACCGGTCCCCATCCACGCCGAGCGCCTCCGCTCGCGCGGCTACGACCAGGCGGTGCTGCTGGCCCGTGTCGCGGCGCGCGAACTCGGACTGCCCATGGTGCCCGCGTTGCGCCGCGTGGAGGCCACGGCCGCCCAGTACCGGCTGGGCCGCGCGAAGCGGGCCGCGAACGTGGGGCATGCCTTCGAGTGCCGGCCGGAACATCGCGCCGCCGTCCACGGCCGCGAGGTCGTGTTGGTCGACGACATCGTCACCACCGGCTCCACGCTGGCGGCCTGTGCGGCGTCCCTGTACGCGGCCGGGGCACGTTGCGTGGCGGGGCTGGCGGTGGCGCGGGAGCGGTGAGGGCTTCGGGCGCCGGTCGTCAGGAGTGACGTCGCGTCACACGGATTGGCCGACCGTGCTCAGGAGGCTGCTCACCTGGCTGCCGAGGAAGACCAGGGCAACGATGGCGATGATTGCGATGAGGGACAGGATGAGAGCGTACTCGGCGAGTCCCTGACCCTCGTCGAGTCTCAGGAGCTTGAGCACGCGCGCTGCCTCGTACCTGGGCCTGTGCCCCGACGGGCCGCCGGGGCCGGCCCGGAATGATGGTCGCGTACGGGTTCCCGGAGTACAAGGTCCGTCGGCGCGTAGTGGTGCGGACGGGCACTGGCTATTCGTACTCCCCGGAGGCGACCCAGGTGGCGGGCCGCAGGGCTGGGGACGGCGCAGCAGGCGGCGCACCCGCGACCGGGCCGACGCGTGCAGTCCACCGTGGGTGCCTGTATCGCGGTACCACCAATACGCCTTGACGATGACCACCGCCTGTGCCACCATCCGGTAGCACCCATTGGGGGAGGCCACGATGCCTGACGCTCGGTCCGCCAAATTGCACATCAGTCTGCCTGCGGACCTGTATGCGTTCGTCTCACAACGCCGCCTGCAGCGGCACGAGTCGATGAGCGCCGCCATCGCGGAGTCCATCCGCAACGACATGGTCGCGGAGCGCCAGGCAAGGCTCGATGAGGCCCTGGCTCTCGACGCGCAGGACAACCTCACCTTCGCGCGAACCGCTGCTGCCACCACCGCCCGGATCGTCGGTCGCTGAGCCCGATCTCGCGTGAGCATCGGCAATCGGCCGGTCCCGCCCGGCCCCAGGCGTGGGGAGATCTACAGGCTCGACTTTCGCGACACCGGAGGGCACGTGATCTCAGGCCCCCACTACGCCGTTGTCGTGCAGGCGAGCGCGATGAGCCGCTCGAGTACCACGCTCGCCGTGCCCATCACGAGCAACGCGGCGAGTGCGCATCTGCACCCCGAGTACCTGGTTGAGGTGTCGGCACGTGACATCTCCCTGTCGTGGAGCGGCTTCATCCACGCGGATCAGGTCTTCACGTTTCCGAGCGCTGAGCTTGCCCAGCGGATCGGCATCCTG
>JAJYJR010000101.1 GCA_021789355.1 Chloroflexota bacterium
GATGCCCACCATCACGACGAGGCCGCCCAGCATCCATAGCCAGCCGCCGGGCCCGAGGCCGTAACCGAACATCATGGGAACACCTCCGTGGGTTGCAGGGACGAGGGAGACGGCTGCGGCGCCAGCCGGAGCCGGCGCAGCAGCTGGGCGTTGGCGGCCACGATGATGGTCGAGGCGCTCATCGCGACCGCCCCCACCGCCATCGGCAGCTCGATGCCCCAGGGGGCGAGGATCCCCGCCGCGACCGGGATCGCCACCAGGTTGTAGGCGGTCGCCCAGGCGAGGTTCTGGAGCATCTTGCGGTAGGTCGCGCGCGAGAGCGCGATGGCGCCGACCACGTCGCGCGGATCGCTGCGCACGAGCACGATGCCGGCCGACTCGATCGCCACGTCGGTGCCCGCGCCGATGGCGATCCCGACGTCAGCGCTGGCCAGGGCGGGCGCGTCGTTCACCCCGTCGCCCACCATGGCGACCTTCCGCCCGCCGGCCTGGAAGCGCCGCACGGCCTGCGCCTTGTCGTCCGGCAGCACCTGCGCCGCCACCTCGTCGATGCCGAGACGGCGCGCCACCGCGTCCGCCACCGCCTGCGCGTCCCCGGTGATCATGGCGACCCTGAGTCCCAGCGCATGGAGGCGATGGATCGCCTCGGGCGACTCGGGCCGGATCTCGTCCTCCAGCGCGAGGGCGCCGGCGACCCGCCCATCGGCGACGACGTGGAGCACGGTGCGGCCCCCGCGCGACCAGGCGTCTCCGGCCGGGTCGGGATCGAGGCCCAGGTCGGCGAGCAGGCGGGGGCCGCCCACGGCGACCACCCGGCCGTCGACCGCTGCCCGGGCACCGCGCCCGGGCAGCGCCTCGAAGCCGAGCGCAGCCGCCGTCTCGATCCCGCGGGACCGCGCGCCTTCGACGATCGCCCGCGCGAGCGGGTGCTCCGAGTCGGCCTCCACCGAGGCGGCCAGGCGCAGGACCTCGGCCTCGTCGGCCCCGGAGACAGCGGCCAGGGCCGGCGCTCCCTTCGTGAGGGTGCCGGTCTTGTCGAAGATGACCAGGTCGAGGTCGCGTGCCCGCTCGAGGGCGGTGCGGTTCTTGACCAGGAGGCCGTTGCGGGCGCCCAGCGAGGTGCTGATGGCGATCACGAGCGGGATCGCGAGCCCCAGGGCATGCGGGCAGGCGATGACGAGCACGGTCGCCAGGCGCACGAGCGCCCCAGCCCGGTCGCCCTCGATCCACCAGAAGGCGAAGGTGATCGCCCCGGCGGCGACCGCGACGTAGAAGAGGACCGCGGCGGCCCGATCGGCGAGCGCCTGCGCCCGCGACGCCGACGCCTGCGCCGCGGCGACCATGCGCATGATCCCCGACAGCGCCGTCGCCTCGCCGACCGCCGTTACCCGGACGCGCAGGCTGCCGCCCGCGGCCACCGTGCCCGCCACGACCGTTGCGCCGGGCTCCTTTGGGACCGGGTGCGACTCGCCCGTGATCATCGACTCGTCGACGTCGGCTGCGCCCTCGGCGACCACCCCGTCGACCGGCACCCGGGCCCCCGGACGGACGAGGACGAGGTCGTCCACGGCGAGCGCGTCGAGCGGCACCGTCTCGATGCCGGCGTCGGTCACCCGCTCGGCGGTGTCGGGCAGCAGTTCCGCCAGCGCCGTCAGGGCGCCCCGGGCCTGCGCGATCGAGCGCATCTCGAGCCAGTGCCCGAGCAGCATGATGACGATGAGCGAGGCGAGCTCCCACCAGATCTCGATGTCGAAGAGCCCGAGGGTTCCGGCCCAGCTGGTGAGGAAGGCCACCACGATCGCCAGCGAGACAAGCGTCATCATGCCGGGCCGCCGATCGGCCAGCTCCCCGCGGGCGCCGCGCAGGAAGACGAGGCCGCCGTACAGGAAGACCAGTGTGCCGAGCACGGGCGGGATGAGTTCCGAGCCCGGGAACGTCGGCGCGGCGTAGCCGAGCCAGGCCTGCGGGTCGCGGCTCCAGGCGATCACCGGGATCGTCAGCGCCAGGCTCAGCCAGAACTTGTCGCGGAACATGGCGACCGAGTGGCCGGCATGGCGATCGTGCGCCGCGTGTCCCGTGCCGGGGTGGGTGCCGGGTTCGGCCGCATGGGCACCGTGCGCCGGCGCCGCCGTCTCGTGGGGCATCTGCTCGTGGTTCATCGGTGCGTGGTTCATCGGTGCGTGGTTCGCGTGGTGCTCGATAATACTCCCTGGGGGTATTGTCGCATGCCGGTCCACCGCGCCCGGGAGCCGGGCGCTCATGTGCCCAGCGAGAGCAGGAGCCCGAAGCTCATCGCCACCACGCCGAGCGCCAGCACGGTCTTCACGACGGCCCCGTTGCGCCGGTTCCAACGCCCGAGGTTGCCCAGCACCCGCCGGTTCGAGACCAGCAGCAGGAAGAGGAGCAGGGGCAGGATGAAGGCGATGTTGTAGAGGACGAGCAGCGCGAGGCCCACCGGGCCGCCGCCCGAGGCGTGGAGCACCGCGATCACGTCGAGGTAGATGGCGCCCGAGCACGGCACGGTGCAGATGCCGACGAGGACGCCCGCCAGCAGCATGCCGGCCAGGCCGCCGCGCTGCATGGCCTTGTTCATCCAGCCGTGGGTGCCCGACGGCGCGGCCATCGTGGGCCCCCAGCCCGGGAAGAAGACGTCCTTCAGCATCCACACCGCCATGAGGAGCGCGAGCACCGCGGCGACGCGCGCCACGATGTGGTCCTGCCCCAGCCAGGCGAGGAAGCCGAAGAGCCCCAGGCCGATCAGGAAGTAGGTGATGACCACCGCCCCGACGTAGAGCGATCCCGCGCCCAGCAGCGTGCGCCGGGCCGACGCCGTCGGCGTCCCCTCGGCGGTGACGGCGTTGACCAGGGTGAGCGTGTAGGTCGCGAAGAGGACGAGCAGGGCGAAGGCACAGGGGTTGAACCCGTCGGCGACGCCACTGGCGATCACCACCGGCGCCGTCAGTCCCCCGAACTTCGCGGTCTCGAACGGCACGAGCGCGACCGTGGCGAGCGAGAGCAGGCCAGCCGCGCCGAGTCCCGCGAACAGGGCGAGCGCGGTGCGCGGCAGGCCGGTACCTGCGACGAGGGTCACCCAGGGCGCCGTCGGGGCGGCCCCGGCCGGTGTGACCCCGGCCGGTGTGACCCCGACCGGTGTGGCCTCGTGGGAGCTGCGGCGACTCTCGGGCCTGACCGCCCGTGGGTCGTGGCAGTGGGACATCACTCAGGCCGCCACGTGCAGTGTGCCGTGCATGTCGGGCGAGTCCCTGCCGCCGCAGCACGAGTCGCACCAGAAGTCGTAGTCGCCGGGCGTGGCCGGCGCCGTGAGGGTGATCGTCTCGCGCGACTCGGCCGGCAGCGCGTAGCGCACGCCGAGCGCGTCCGAGACGAGGGTGTGGACGCCACCCTGCAGGTGCATCGCGGCGTCAGTGTTCCACCAGTCGAGCGTGATCGTCTGCCCGGGCTTCGCGTCGATGGTCGCGGGATCGAAGCCCGCCATGCTGATCCGCACCGGGATCGCGCCGGCGACGTGCGTCTGGCCGCGCTGGCCCAGGAAGACGGACGCCGCCAGGTAGGTCCCCGCGCCAAGAACGAGGACGGCGATCAGCCCGAAGGCGGCGATGCGGGGCAGGAGGTCGCGACGGCGCCGGCGCGCGCCGGCCTGCAGACGCTCTTCCTCCTGCTGCTCGGTCAGCTCCCGCTGCTCAGCGCGGCGGGACGAACGGGTGGTCATGGTCGGTCCTCAGGCTGCGAGTGCCGGCTCGCCGTGTGCGGCGGCGTCTACCGGGTTGATGGGGCAGGCGAGGCCTCTCCCGACGCCCACGAGTGCATCGCGTCATGCGCCTCGTCGCATGCCTGGAGCAGCGCCGCACGCTGGGACGGATCGATTGATCCCATCATCCCGGGGCCGGAGGTGGCCCAGCCGCCCATCATCTGGCTCCAGGGCGTCGTGGTCGCCGCGGCATTCCCGGCGGCCGGGGCGGGGCTCGCGGCGAGGGCCGAGCCGGCCGCCCCCACCGCGATCCCGAGTGCCAGACCTGCGCCCAGCAGCAGTCCGCTTCGTGTGCGTGTCATGGATGTGTCTCCTTCTCCGTGTGCAGCACGCGTCGTGCCTGCTCGAATTCGACCTCGGTGATCTCCCCGCGGGCGAACCGGGCGCGCAGGATCGCGTCTGGGTCGTCCGTCCAGGTGGAGCGCTCGCCGCCCCGCACGAGCAGCCAGACCATCGCGAGGAGCGCGACGACCCACACGCCCATCCAGAGCCAGGCGCCGAGCGTCATGTCGCCCCAGGCCGTCATCATGGCCGTGCCTCCAGTGCTCGCCGCTCATCCGAGCGACATGTCCGAGGCTAGGGGCGACGGGTCAGGAATCCATGGAGGCCGGGTCTGGCCTTCCTCAAGATCCGCTCAAGCGGCGGGCAGCTCGACCGCGAACGTGGCGCCCCGGCCGGGGCCGTCGGACTCCGCCCACACGCGCCCCTCCATGGCCTGCGCCAGGGCGTGCGTGATGGCGAGCCCGATGCCCGAGCCGCCGAGTGCGCGCGACCGCGAGGGGTCCACCCGGTAGAAGCGCTCGAAGACCGACGCGCGCTGCTCCGCTGTCAGGCCGGGCCCCTGGTCGCGCACCGCCAGTACCACGCCCCGCGTCGAGCGCGTGCCGGTAACCCGGACCGCCGTGCCGTCGGCCGTGTAGCGCAGGGCGTTCGAGAGGTAGTTGTCGAGGATCTCGGCGAGGCGACCGCGGTCGGCGCGCACCAGGAGGCCGTCCGGCACCTCGAGCTCGAGCGCGAGGCCGCGCGCCGCGGCCTGCGGGCCGAAGCGCTCGACCACCTCACGCGCGAGCGTCGCGGCGTCGAACGCCTCGATCGCCAGGGGCAGCTGGCGCGCCTCCGCCCGCCACAGTTCCTGCAGGTCGGTGACGAGGCGGGTCAGGCGCGCCGTCTCCCCGCGCAGGAGGCGCCAGGTTTCGGGGCCCGCCGCCACGACCCCGTCCTCGAGTCCTTCGAGGTAGCCGTCGATGGTCGTCAGCGGTGTGCGTAGCTCGTGGGCCACGTCGCCCACCAGCTCGAGGCGGCGCCGCTCCGTCGCCTCGAGCGAACCCGCCATCGCGTTGAACGAGGTGCCCAGCCCGGCGATCTCGTCGGTCCCGGACGCGGGCACGCGCTCCGCGTAGTGGCCCCGCGCGATGCGGCCGGCGGCGGCCGCCAGACGAGCGACAGGCCGGGCGATTGCCGAGGAGAGCGCGAGGCTCACGACGAGCGAGGTCACGACCGCGATCAGCCCGGCCGCGAGCAGGGCGTTGCGGACCGCGTCGTCGAAGGCCACCTTGGTCGCCGCGTCCATCGCGGCGCCCATCATGTCGCCCGCGGGATGGCCCATCGCCTGGGCGAAGTACCCGGGGCCGACCAGGCTGACCGCCACCACCACGGTGCCGAGGACGGCGCCCGCGACGACGAGGTTGGCGAGCAGCAGGCGGCCGCGCAACCCGCCCGGCAGCCGCATCAGCGGGTCACCAGCCGGTATCCCACGCCGCGCACGGTCTCCACGAACCGGGGGTGTTCCGGGTCGTCACCGAGCTTGCGCCGCAGGTTGGCCACGTGCACGTCGACGAGGTGGTCGTCGCCCACGAAGTCGGAGCCCCAGATCCGGTCGAGCAGGGACGCCCGCCCCAGGACGACGCCCGGGTCCCGGACAAGCGCGGCGAGAATCTCGAACTCGGTGGCCGTCAGCTCGACCGGCGTGCCGTCGACCCGCACCTCGTGGCGCGCCTCGTCGAGTGAGAGTGCCGCAGGCGAGACCGCGGCCGCAACCGACGTTCTCGGGCGGCGCAGCAACGCCTTGACGCGCGCGACCAGCTCGCGCGGGCTGAACGGCTTGACCAGGTAGTCGTCGGCGCCGACCGACAGTCCGACCACCCGGTCGATCTCCTCCCCGCGCGCCGTGAGCATCAGCACGTAGGCGTCCGAGAAGATGCGCAGCTGCCGGCACACCTCGACCCCGTCGAGCCCGGGCAGCATGACGTCGAGCACGAGCACGTCAGGCGACGCGGAGCGAGCCAGCTCGAGGCCCCGCGGCCCGTCCGCTGCGGAGAGCACCTCGAACCCCTCCCGTTCGAGGTACCCACGGACGAGGTCCACGATGGGGGGCTCGTCGTCCACGACGAGAACGCGCGGGGAGCGCGCTGATGCGGCCGGGTTCGTCTGCATGCGGACATGGTCCACCAGCGCGCCAGATCTGGAAACCGCCCCCGTCCGGAGGGGGTCCGTCAGTCGCTTTGACCCGTCCCGAACTGCCGGTCACCGGCGTCGCCCAGGCCCGGCAGGATGTAGCCGCGCTCGTTGAGCTGCCGGTCCACGCCGGCGCAATAGATCGCGACGTCGGGGTGCGCCGAGGTGACCGCGCGGATCCCCTCGGGGGCCGCGATCAGGTTCACCAGCTTGATGCGCACCGCGCCCCAGCGTTTGAGCACCTCGATGGCGGCCGTCGCCGAGCCCCCGGTCGCCAGCATCGGGTCGAGGATCAGGCACAGGTCGACCGTGGCCGAGTCGGGGAGCTTGTTGTAGTACTCCACCGGCCGCAGCGTCCGTTCGTCGCGGAACAGGCCGAGATGCCACACCTGGGCGGTGGGCATCAGCTCGAGCATCGCGTCGAGCATCCCGAGGCCCGCGCGCAGGATCGGCACCAGGCCGATCCGGTCGGCCAGCACGGCGCCCACCGTCTCCTCCATCGGCGTGACGACCGGCACGTCGCGGAGCCGTGCGTCCGCAAGCGCCTCGTACCCCACCAGCCAGCTGATCTCCCGGACCAGCTCCCGGAACTTCTTCGGTTCGGTGCGCTGGTCACGCAGGAGCGCGAGCTTGTGGAGGATGGCGGGATGGTGCGACACGTGGACCGTCGGCGGGAGCCACCCGAGGTCGGCTGCGACGGGAGAGTGGGCGGAATCTGCCACGCGCATGCTCCTGATTCATCTCAGGGGAGTCGCGGCCGATCCTAGCATCCGGGAGCCCCGGCCGGAGGGACGTCGTGACGTCAGCGGATACCGGCCCGCCCCGGCCGGATGGGTTGCGTGCCCGCCGCGCCGCTGTCGGATGCCGGCCCGCCCCGGACCGGCCGACGCGCTACCATCCCGTGTGCATGCCAGATCGGCGAGCCACCACCGCGACGCTCCCGCGCCCGCCGGCGCAACAGCCGCGCGTGTCCCAGCCCCGGGGCCGTGCCGGTCGCTGGCCACGAGGCGCCGCTCCTCCGGTCCTGGTCGAGGTGCGCCGGGGCGGGATCGCGGAGAGCCGGCACCGGGGCCATGTCGTCCAGGTGGGGGCCGACGGCGCGATCGAGCGCGTGATCGGCGACCCCCAGGTCGTGGTGGCGCTGCGCTCCGCGGCCAAGCCGCTGGGGCTCGCCGCGTTCGTCGAATCGGGCGCGGCCGACGCGTTCGAGCTGTCGGCGCCCGAGCTGGCCGTCCTGGCGGCCTCGCACTCCGGCGAGGACCTGCACGTGCGCACGATCCAGGCGATCCTCCGGCGAGCCGGGATCAGCCAGACCTTCCTCGGGTGTGGCACGGAGAACGCGCCGCTCGACCAGCTGACCGCACAGCGGCTGGCACGCGACGGCGAGCGACCTGGCGCGATTCGCCACCAGTGCTCCGGGCAGCACGCGTCGTTCCTGCTCTTCGCGAAGCACGCGGGCTGGCCGCTGGAGGACTATTGGCTGCCGGAGCATCCGACGCAGGTCGCCTTCCGCGAGGCGCTGGCGCGCGTGCTGCGCCTGCCGGTCGGCGAACTCGTCACGTCGGTGGACGCCTGCGGGATCCTGACATACCACGTCCCGCTCGTCGACGTGGCCCGCGCCTACGCGCTGCTGGCCGACCCGGCCGGCGTCGCCGGCGACCAGGTGCGCCGGACGCTGGTACCGGCGCTGACCAGGATCCGCGATGCGATGCTTGCCGCCCCCGACCTCGTGGCCGGGCCACGCGAGCGGTTCGACACCGCGCTCATGCGCACCTTGCCCGGCCGCGTGGTCGCGAAGGGGGGCGCGGAGGCGCTGCAGGGTGTCTCCCTCCTGCCGGGGAGCAGACCGGGGCAGAAGGCGGCGGGCGGCCTGGCCGTCAAGATCGACGATGGCGACGGGCGGGGACGCGCGCGGCCTGCGGTGGCCGTCGAGGCGCTCCGCCAGATGGGCGTGCTCGGCGACGCCGAACTGCGACGGCTCGCCCCGTATCACCGTCCGCCGCTCCACGACCCACGGGGGGCCATCGTGGGCGAGGTCGTGACGTCCTTCGAGCTGGCCCCCCTGTCAGAACTTCGCTGACGGGGCTGTGTCCGTGCAGCCGGCCGGCGACCCGTACCGTGTGCTCGGCGTTCGCCGGGACGCGACGCCAGGCGAGGTCAAGACGGCCCACCGGCGGCTCGCCAAGGCCCACCACCCCGACGCCGGTGGCGACCCGGCGCGCTTTCTGGCCATCCAGGCCGCGTATCAGATGCTCGCGGATCCCGTCCAGCGGAGCCGGTGGGACGCGGCGCATTCGCCGGGCCCGGTTGCCGCTCACGATCCCTGGACGGAGAGCGGCGGGCCGGGCCACCGGCGGGGGCGGGCGGCACGTCCCGCCGGGGAGCGGCAGAACGCGGCGCCTGGCGATGGGCCGGGGACCGTGCCCCGCGGCCCGACCGGCACCGCGCCTGGTGGGCCACCGGAGGACGTGGGGCAGCACCCTGCCGGGTCGGCGGGTGGCCCGACGATGGACGCGTTCGTGCGGTCGAGCGGCGCGGCCTGGTCGGCGGCCTCGCGTGCCTACTTCCGCCGGGTCGCGACCGAGGTCCCGCACGGAGCCCGAATCGACCACGGCCCACAGACTGGCCGGGGCGCCACCGGTGGAGCGGCGGTGGACGGGACCGCTGGCGGGGTTGGGCGGCTCGTCCGGCGGGTCGCCCGCGCCATCAGGGGCTGACACTGCCGCCTGTTCCGGCGTTGCCCAATTCCGAGTCCATGGGTAAGATTTCGCCCATCTGCCGGGACTCGGGGACGGACGGACCAGGAGGCGCGGGTTGATCAACGGGCTCCTCATCGGGCTGCGGGAGGGCGTCGAGGCGTCGCTCGTAGTCGGGATCGTGGTCGCGTACCTGGTGCGCACCGGCAACCGGCAGCATCTCCCCCGGGTCTGGGCGGGGACGCTCGGGGCGGTCGCCGCGTCCGTCCTGCTCGGCCTGGTCCTGTACGTGACCGTCGGCGACCTTCGAGCCCCGTACGAGCAGATGTTCGAGGGTGCCACGATGCTGCTCGCGACCGCCGTCGTGACCTGGATGCTGTTCTGGATGCGCGGCCAGTCGCGCGCGCTCCGCGGGCATCTCGAGGCACAGCTGGCGCGGGCCCTGACGTCGGGTGGAGCCTGGGGCCTGGCCGTGCTGGCCTTCAGCGCCGTCATCCGCGAGGGCATCGAGACCTCGCTGTTCGTGTTCGGCCAGGTCACGGCCGTCGCCGGTGCCGGCACGACCGGTGCGGGTGCCACCGGGGGCGCCGCGGGAGTCCTCGCCGGCACCATCGTCGGTCTCGTCGTGGCGGCCGGCATCGGGTACGCGATCTACCGCGGCAGCCGGCGCGTCAACCTGCGCGTGTTCTTCAACTGGACGGGGATCGCGCTCGTGTTCATCGCCGCGGGCCTGGTGTCCCGCGCGGTGCACGAGTTCGTCGAGGTGGGAGCCATCAGGATCGGCACCCAGACCGCATTCGATGCACGCGGCATCCTCTCGCAGGACCAGACCGTGGGATCCTTCCTGCGTGCCGTGCTCGGGTACTCCTCGCAGCCCGAGGTCGTGACGGTCGTGGTCTATCTGCTGTACGTCGGCGCCGTGCTCGCCCTGTACACGCTGCCGCAGCGGCAGGCACGCCCCGTCCAGCCCCAGGCCGCGTAGGCGCGGGCGTCCGGGGCGCACGCCTCGTCCATCGGCCGGGAGGGCCTGTCGGGCGGCGCGGCGGTACCATCGGCGGCGTGACCGTACGCTGCCGCATCGCCCCCAGCCCGACGGGGCCGCTCCACATCGGGACCGCGCGCACCGCGCTGTACAACTTCCTGTTCGCCCGGCACGAGGGCGGCGCCTTCGTGCTGCGGCTGGAGGACACCGACGTCGCCCGCTCGACCGTCGCGTACGAGCGCGACATCCTCGAGGGGCTCCACTGGCTCGGCCTGGAGTGGGACGAGGGCCCGGAGGTCGCCGGCCAGCCGGCGCGCGGACCCTATGCCCCGTATCGCCAGATGGAGCGCCTCCCGCTCTACCGGGACGCCGCCGAGCGGCTCCTCGCGCAGGATCTCGCGTATCCCTGCTACTGCACCCGGGAGGAGCTCGACGCGGATCGGGCCGCCCAGGAGGCCGCGCGCCAGCCGCCCCGCTACATCGGTCGCTGCGCCCGCCTCACCGCGGATCAGCGCCGTGCCCGGGAGGCCGAGGGGCGGCGGCCCGCCGTCCGCTTCCGGATCCCACCCGGGGCGGTGGGCTTCGACGACATCGTCCGGGGCCACGTCGAGATCGAGTCCGACACGCTGGGCGGCGACCTCGTGATCGTGCGCTCCGACGGCACCCCCCTGTACCACTTCACGGTGGTCGTCGACGACGCGGAGATGGCGATGACCCACGTCATCCGCGGCGAGGATCACCTCTCGAACACGCCGAAACACATCCTGCTGTTCCGCGCCCTCGGCGCCGAGGTTCCCGCGTTCGCGCACCTGCCGCTGATCCTGAACCCCGACCGCACCAAGATGAGCAAGCGCAAGTCGCAGACGGCTATCGCCGACTATCGCCGCCAGGGCTTCATGCGCGAGGCACTGGTGAACTTCCTCGCGCTCCTGGGATGGGCCAGCGGCACCGAGGAGGAGATCTTCACGCTCGACGAGCTCGTCGAGCGGTTCGACCTGTCGCGCGTGCACTCCGGCGGGGCCGTCTTCGACCGCGAGCGGCTGGAGTGGCTGAACGGCCAGTGGATCCGCCGCCTGCCCACGGAGGAACTCGCCGAGCGGCTCGTGCCGTTCCTCTCGGCCGACCTTGCGCTGCGCACGGAGAACGGCGCACGCCTGGTGCGCGAGCCGACCGTGGAGGACATGCGCCCGCTGATGCCGCTGGTGCAGGAGCGGCTGCCGGTCCTGGGCGCGATCGGCGAGCTGGTCGACTTCCTGTTCATCGATCCGATCGCCGTCGAGCCGGCGCTGCTGGTGCCGAAGCGGTGGGATGCCGGGACTACGGTGGAGGGGCTCGAGGCGGCACGCGACGTGATCGCGGCGCAGGGCCGGGTGAGCTTCGAGGCGGATGAGCTCGAGGGGCCCCTTCGCGAGCTCGCGAGCCGGCGCGGCTGGAAGGCCGGTGACCTGTTCATGGCGATCCGGGTGGCGATCACCGGCCGGACTGCCACGCCACCCCTGTTCGACACGATGGTCGCGCTCGGCCGGGCTCGAACGCTCGACCGGCTGGACGCCGCTGCCGGGGCGCTCCGGGAGCGGCTTTCGGCGAGCTGACGCACCCCGGCGGGCCGACGCGCGCCGGTCCCCGTCCGCGCCGCGCGCCTGCGGTGTGGCTCCGGTGCTGTGCCGGGCCGGCTGGCTACGTGCCCGTGACCGCGTGGAGGATCGCCCACGCGATCGCGGCGACGGAGGCGCTGGCCGGGATCGTCAGCACCCAGGCCCAGACGATGGAGCCGGCGATGCCCCATCGCACGGCTGAGAACCGATCGCTTGCGCCGGAGCCCATGATCGCGCCGGAGACGACGTGCGTGGTCGACACCGGCATGCCCAGGTGGCTCGCCGCGACGATGACGGTCGCGGCAGCGGTCTCGGCGGCGAACCCGTGGACGGGATCCAGCTTCACTACCCGCTGGCCCATCGTCCTTATGATCCGCCACCCGCCTGCCGCGGTGCCCAGCGAGATCGCACCGGCCGCCAGCACCATGACCCAGATTGGGACCTTGAACGCGGGCAGGATCCCGGCCGTGACCAGCGCAGCTGTCATGATCCCCATCGTCTTCTGGGCGTCGTTGGAGCCATGGCTGAACGCCATGTACGCGGCGGACACCAGCTGGAGCCGGCGGAAGCGCTCGTTGATGCGATGCGGGTCGGCGTGCCTGAACACGTTGAGCAGCACGACCATCACCAGGAACGCCCCCAGCAGACCGACGACCGGTGAGCCCACGAGAGGACCGACGACTTTCGTCAGGATCGCGTCCACGCGCACGCCGGAGGCTCCGACCGCCGCGAGCGTTGCCCCGAGTAACCCGCCGATCAGGGCGTGGCTGCTCGAGCTGGGAAGCCCGAGCCGCCAGGTCAGCAGATTCCAGGTGATTCCCCCGATCAGTGCCGCCGCGATGATGACCTGTCCGTGGCTCCCGGCCGGCGTCGTGACGATGCCGCTGCCGATGGTCGTTGCCACCGCCGTGCCGGTGAGGGCGCCAAGAAAATTCGCGATCGCGGAGAGGACGATCGCGAACTCTGGACGCAGCGCCCGCGTGGACACCGAAGTGGCAATCGCATTCGCCGTGTCGTGGAATCCGTTGATGTAGTCGAACAGAACGGCCAGCCCGAACAGCGCGATCAGCGAGTACGTGACCCCCGCGCTCATCGCGTCCGGCTCGCCAGGATGGCAGGAGTTGGATTATCCTGATACGCGCTAGCTGGTCCCGTATTCGAAGGGAAACATGGCGTGAAAATCCGTAAGACCGATGCGTCGGCAATGGCGCCGGCACCGACCCGACCCGCGCGCCCGTTGAGCCCGGCGGCCCAGGCCCGGCTCGAACAGGCGGAACTCCTGCGCAGGTCGGTGATCGACCGGCTCGAGGGCCCCGACGACGTGTTCAAGGTCGCGCTCGACGAGGGCGAGAAGGCGGCCTCCATTCGCCAGCGGCTCCTGAAGGT
>JAJYJR010000932.1 GCA_021789355.1 Chloroflexota bacterium
AGGAGGCCGAGTTGACGAGTTGATCGACGCCCCAGGTGATGAGCGTGGTGGGCCGGTCTGCCGGATACGCGGCGGCATTGAGGTCGAGTCCCTCCCACTCGTCGCCGAGCGCAGCGAGGATGGCATCGACGCGCTCGGGCCGCGCGTCATGGATCCGCAGATCGATCCGCCAGGTGACGGTCATGGGCTGGGCCCTCCTCCTTCGAGTTGGCTGTCCGTGGGGAAAGCGGCGTCACGCGGCCGCGTCGTGGCCTTCCTGACTCGGGACGACGATCGGGGCGGAGGCGGGCCGCGCCGGGCCAGCCTCCGGGTGCCTTCGCGCGCTGGTGATCCGGTGGTACGCCCAGCGCAGGGCACGCCGGTAGGCGGACCAGGTCAGGGCGGACTCGCGCGCGAAGCCGTCCGGGCCGGTATTCCGGACTGCGTACCAGCTGTGCACCGCGCGGCTCATCGAGCCGTGGGCGTGTCTGGCGCTGAGACCGAGGAAGCGCTCGAAGTCGTCGCGGTTGGTGGCGACGGTCGCCGCCAGCGCGACCGCGAGGAGCAGCTCGTCGCGGTATGCCTCGCCGTCGCCGAGCGCGAGCCGAGCGTCGACCTCGAGCGCCGCGTAGGAGCCGAGGACGGCGAGGGCGTCGTCCAGCGCGGGGTGCCGTCGGGTCGCCACCGCCAGGGCATGGGCCGCGTCGAGCGCGTCCCGCACGGCGTACCAGTCGCGTCCCGCGCCGGTGGTGTGGTCGAGCCGGGCCGAACCGGCCGTGGCGCTCGAGTACAGCCCCCGGACGCCCGGACCGGGCGTGGCGTCGCCCGGGGCATCACCCAGCACCGACAGGGCGCCCGCCGTGAGCACGACCAGGGTATGGCCCTGCCCCGCGAGGTCGCGCTCGAGCCAGCGGCGCAGGATGGGATCGTCATCGAAGAACGAGGGCTGGCAGAGGACCACCGTGGACCCAGGCAGCCGCTCGGCCAGTGACCCGAGGGACGGTGCGTCATGGACGGTCGCGCCGTCGTCCGTCCACCGGATCCGGTCCCTGTCCCGTTCGATCGCGATGAGCGCCATGGCCATCTTCCTTCTCTGGTGTCGGTTCGCCGCCCCGGCGATGGAGCCGCCCGTCCGGGCGACAGCTCAGGTTCGGCGAGACGTCCCTGTCGTCAAGGGGGGATTCATCCTGGCGGTGTGCGAGGGCTCATAGGGCTTCGTGACGGTCAGTCGGGCTCGTCCGCGTCGACCTCGTCCTCGTCGGTCGACTGGACGTCCGCCTCGACCTCCTCGACGACCGGCTTGAGCGTGACCCGCCGGACGCGCAGCCCGTCGGCGCGCGCATGCATCCACGCGAAGTCGTCGTCCCCGTAGATGCCACAGATCCCCAGGTCATCCCCGTCGGTGATCCAGAGGGTCGGCGTGTCGTCGGCCTCGTCGTAACAGTCCGTGCTGATGCAGTTGCCGCTCACGGGTGCACTCTTCGCGTCGTCGCCGTCGTCCCACCGTGCGTCGGCGCTGCACGACGGTGGGCGCGGAGCCGCTCGCGTCAAGACCCTCGCTTCCTCCGGTCCGACACTCGTGGGGAAGCGCTGGCCCACGCTCCCGGCACGCTTCAGCGAACTCGTCGACCTCGTCCTCGACCGGCCTGCCCCTCACCGGCGTGCGTCCCGTCACGCACGAACATGCCGGGGAGCGTGTCGGGTTGTCCGGCACGGACGGCGAGCGGTGCCGGCGCGCGGGCTCCTACTTCGGCGGGAGCGCGGCCACCAGGACCCGGGTCAGTCGTTGGATGGTGGCCTCGTCGAGTACCTGGGCGTCGGTGATGAGCCGCCGGATCGAGCGCGTCCCCTCCAGCCGCACGCCCCGGAAGACGTTCGGCGGGCGCAGCAGCGGCCACTCCCAATCGACGAAGCAGAGGACGGGCGTGATCGGGGGCAGCGGGTCGATGCCGGCACCGCGGAGGGCCTCCTCGACCGCCTCGACCTGCCAGCCCATGTGCTCGGCAAGCCCCGAGCAGTCCCGGTGACCCACGTAGAGGCGCAGGTCGGTGCGGAACCAGCCGCCCCGGTCGCGGATCCGGATCGTCCCCTGGTAGCGCTTGGCATCCACCACGAACACGCCGGCCGGCGCGAGCACCAGGTGGTCGAGGTTGCCGCGGGTGCCCGGCACCCGCCGATCATGCAGCACGCGCACCCCCGGGACCTCGGCGAGGGCGACCGCCAGCTCTTCCTCCCCTCGCGCACCGCGCGCCCAGGCCCGGGTCGACTGCGGATCGTCGGTAAGCGCGAGCACAACGCCGCCCAGCCGCTCGCCGAGCCGATCCTTGACGTGGGCCTCGCGGTTCGCGTGCCGCCGCTCGTACTCCCGGCGCGCCGAGGCGCCGGCGATCCCGGGGTCCGGAGCCTCGCCGCTGACGTGCGGCGTTGCGGAACCGCAGTCGAGGCACCAGACCGTCCGAGTCGACTTCCCGTACCAGGCGTCGGCCCCTCTGGCGAGGGCGGTCCCGCAGGACTCGCAGATGGCGGGGTAGCGTAGCCGAAGGCGCCGGCGGTCGCCGAGGGTCGAGGCCGGTTCTCGCCCGGCCGGTGCGTCCATACGAGCGGCCAGTCTACGGCTGACCGT
>JAJYJR010000933.1 GCA_021789355.1 Chloroflexota bacterium
GGGGCTCGAGAGGGCGTTCCAGAACACGTAGTTCTGCCACCGGTCGAACGTCGCCTTCCGGAGCTGCGCCGTGTCCCAGCCGTAGATCACGGTCGGGTCGGCGTCCAGCGGCATGCCCCGGGCGAGCCGGTTCACGTAGACCCCGGCGATCAGCGGACGCTCGGATTCGACCCGTGCCTCCTGCTCGACGAGACTCGCGAGGCTCAGCACCTGGTAGAAGTTCTTGCCCGCCTTCTCCGCCGCCTGCACGGGTCCCATCCCGATCTCCGACTGCCACTGGTCGAGCAGGTCGCGCAGCAGCTGCTCCGGCGTGACGTCCGCGTACACGTCGAAGGTGCCCGCGCCCAGGAACCCCTCGAGCGAGTGGCCGGCGGGGAGCGACGACAGGAACGGGTAGGCCGAGACGACGGAGGCCGGCGGGTGCATCGCGAGGTCGTAGAACGCGTGCACGTCCATCTTGAGCGGGAGCGTCTCCAGGTAGGCCGTGATCTGCTCGATCCGCAGCCCCTCCCGAAGCTGGACCGTGACGGTCTTGACCGGCGCCTGCTGGAGCCTGGCCAGGATGGCCTGCGGCGTCATGGTCGCGCTGAGGTCGTAGGCACCCGCCTCGATGTTCGCCGACAGCCCCTCGGTGATGACCAGGTACGTGACCGCGAACTGGTCTCGTACCAGGCCCGCCTGCGCCAGGTCGCGGGCGACGTCGGACGCCGTCGCGCCGAGCGGCACGGTGAAGTGAACGACAGACGGGTCCGTGCCGGCCGGGTCGGACAGGTCGCTGCCGAGCTGATTCCGCACGATGCTTGCGACGGGGCCCAGGTGGAGCAGCGACGGATTGCTCTCCGCCATGCTGAAGACCAGCCGGTTGACCGCCGGACCGATCGCGAGCGAGGTGAGCCCCCAGAGCAGGACCGCGGCCACCGCGAGCACGGCGACGGCCCCGGCGATGCGCCCCTTCCGGGAACCCCTGGGCGCGGCCGGCGGGCGCGGCACGTAGCGGCCGCTGCGGACACCGTGGGCCGGTCGTTGCGTGGTCATGCCTCCGCGGCCGGCGGGCGGCGGCCCTTGCCGGCCCGCGCGTCGAGCTCCGCCTGCAGGATCCGCGCGGCGGCCTCTCGGTCCACCCGCACCCGCCGCGACCGGATGGCGGAACGGGTCGGACGCCCACTGGCGCGATCCCGCCGCAGCGGCGGCTGCGCCGCTTCCGCGGCCTCCGTCGTCAGCCGTTCGTCCCGCCAGGCGACGGGCAGGCCCGTGCGCGCCGTCATCTCGGAAGCCCACGCACGCGTCTTCCGGGCCTGCTCGCTCTCGCCGCCGCTCATGTCGAGCGGCAGGCCGACGACCAGCTGGCCCACGCGCTGCTCCGCGGCGAGCCGGGCCAGACGGAGCGCGTCCTGCTCCAGCGTCCCGCGGCGGAGCGTGGCAAGCGGCCGGATCGTCCCGGCCGCGTCGTCCGCGATCGCCACGCCGACCCTCCGGTCCCCCACGTCGAGCCCGAGGAGCCGGGTCACGATCCGGACCGCCTGGGCTGCGCAACCGTGAGCGACACCCGGAAGTCCAGGTTCGGGATGGTGCTGACGAACGACGGCCACGTGGAGATGGACACCTCACCGTACTGCTGCAGGATCGCGCGGGCGTCGGCGACGCTCCTGCCCTTGACCTGGCCGAGCAGCGCGGCCGCGTCGACCGGGTGCCACCGCTCCCCCTGCGCCGTCACCGTGAACGTCACGGTCCCGTCCTGGACGCTCGCGTCGCTCACGGTGGTCCGGATGGAATCCGGGAACAGCGACCAGCCCGCGGGGACCTGCTGCTGCAGGTGTGAGGCGGCGAGCCCGGCCAGCGGCTGCTGCGAGACCGCGACGACCGTACCGGTGGCGGTCGCCGTCAGCTGGAACGACGTGCTCTTCGTGCCGACCAGGGCCGTGGCGACCGGGGCAGTGGTGACGGCACCGAGGGATGCGGTGGCCGGGATGACGGTGGTGCCCGCCGGGGCCAGGGAGGAGTTGGCCGCCGCGGTCGACAGCTGCGCCGTGACGCGGGACCCGAGCTCCTTCACCGCGGCATCGTAGTCCTGCTGGCTGATGACCTTCGTCACGGTGCGGGTTCCACCGGTGGTCGCGGCGGCGTTGTCGACGGAGACCTGGAATGCCTGCAGCCGTGTCGGCGCCACCGCGATGGCGTGCACCGGGACGTTGCCGCCAGGCCCCGGCGCGACGGCCTGCACGCCGGTGCTCGCCCGCCCCGGATTGATGGTGGTGCCGGTGACCGTGGCCCGCGGCGTGATCACCGTCGTCTGGGTGAGGAACTCGACGCCGGCGCCCGTTCCGACCGTGGTGCCCGCGGGGATGGTGACCGGGTCGATGGTGTCGTTGCTGGTGAAGGTCACGGTCCCCGTGGCCGGGGTGAGATCCACCTTCTGGCCGGTGGCCGGGAACGTGCCCTGCACGGAGAGCGGCAGCGACACCTGTTGGGCCGGGATCACGAGGGTTGCCTGGTCGACCGTGGTCGCGGCCGGATCGGCGGTGACCTGCAGCGAGATCGGGCCCTGCACGACGCCCACCGGCGTCACCACGATCCGGGCGCTTGGCAGTAAGATCG
>JAJYJR010000934.1 GCA_021789355.1 Chloroflexota bacterium
AACGGGTATTGTCCCTGCGTGAACCCCGTCGTCGCCCGGAGCAAGACCGCCCTGCGGATGATCGAGCTGCGCCCGATCCTGCTGCAGGACCTGCGAGCGCGTCGCTGATGGACCTCGCGTCCGTCCGCGACCTCGTGGAGCGAGTCCGAGCGACCTCGGGGCGGCTTTGACCTCGCCGAGAAGGAACACCGGCTCCACGAGCTGGACGACCGGGCTTCGCGCCCGGATCTCTGGGACGATCCGGCGGCTGCCCAGCGGGTCATGCGCGATGCCGACCGGCTCCGCGAGGAGCTGACGGCCTGGCGGGACGTCGAGCGACGCGCGTCCGACCTGCTCGAGCTGGCCCAGCTGGCCGTCGAGGACCCTGACCCAGCGCTCGCGGCGGCCGTGGACGCCGAGCACGCCGAGCTCGACGCCGTGTACGCCCGGCTGCGGACCGAGCTGCTGTTCAGTGGCGAGTACGACGACCGAGACGCGCTCCTCACGATCAGCGCGGGTGCCGGCGGCACCGAGGCGACCGACTGGGCCCAGATGCTCCTGCGTATGTACCTGCGCTGGGCCGAGCGCCACCGCTTCGCCACCGAGATCCTCGACCAGACCGAGGGCGAGGAGGTTGGCGTCAAGAGCGTCACGGTGGCCGTCGACGGGCGGGACGCCTACGGCCACCTGCGGGCGGAGCGGGGCGTCCACCGCCTGGTGCGGATCAGCCCGTTCGACTCACAGAAACGTCGCCAGACCACCTTCGGGCTCGTGGAGGTCCTCCCCGAGGTGGAGAACGACGTAGAGGTCGAGATCGATCCCGACGACCTGCGCATCGACACGTTCCGGGCCACCGGGCACGGCGGGCAGAACGTCAACAAGACCGATTCCGCGGTGCGCATCACGCACCTGCCGACCGGGATCGTGACCCAGAGCCAGAACGAGCGCTCGCAGCTCCAGAACAAGGACACCGCGATGAAGGTCCTGCGGGCGCGGCTGCTGGAGCGTGCCCTCGAGGAACGCGAGGCGCAGCTGGCGGCGCTGCGCGGGGAGCACGTGGAGGCCGGGTGGGGGCACCAGATCCGCTCGTACGTGCTGCATCCGTACCAGATGGTGAAGGACCTGCGCACCGAGGTCGAGACGAGCAACACCGGCGCGGTCCTCGACGGCGACCTGGACGCGTTCATGCTGGCCGAGCTCGAGCGCGAGGCCACGACGGACGGGGACGCGGCGTCGTGAGGGCCGACCCGGAGCCCGCGATCCTGCGTCCGATCGCCCCGGAGGACATCCCGGCCTGCATCGACGTCTTCTACCAGTCGGTCGATCCACTGTACCGGCGACTCGACCAGGCGATCCCGCCCCGCGATCCCGCGTCGCTGTCCCGGCTGATCGGGCACCTGCTCGACCACGACGCCGAGCGAGCATGGCTCGCCGAGTCGCCGTCGTCCACGGCCGACCCGGAGCCGCCGCGCATTCTCGGCTTCGGCACCGCGTGGCAGCGGGAGTCGACCTGGTACCTGGCGCTGCTCTTCATCCGCCCCGAGGCCCAGGCGGGTGGCCTGGGGCGGCAGCTCCTCCTCCGAACGTTTCCGCGCGGACCGCTCGCGGCCGACGCGGGCGCTGACGCGGGAGGCGCGGCGACTGGCCTCATGGGGACGTGCGTGGACTCGATTCAGCCCATCTCCACCGGGCTGTACGCCGGCCACGGGATCGTGCCCCGCGTCCCGCTCTTCACGGCGATCGGCCGCCCCCGGGACGGCTCGCTGCCGGCGCTGCCGCGGGACGTGGTCGCGACCGGGTTCGAGGCGCTTCCCTCCACCTTCCCCCTCGCCGACACGCTGGCGGCCGTCGACCGCGGCACGCTCGGCTTCGCGCGCCCGCAGGACCACCGGTTCTGGGCCCGCGAACGGCGGCGCGGCGTACTGTTCCGTCGCTCGGGTGCCGGCGACGCGGTGGGCTACGGGTACGTGCAGCCCTCCGGCCGGCTCGGCCCGGTCGCGCTGCTCGACGACACGCTCTATCCGGCAGTGCTCGGGACGCTGGTCGCGCGCGAGTCGCCCCCGGGCCCCTACCTGGCCCTGGTTCCGGGCGTGAACCACCGCGCGATGGTGGCACTGCTCCACGCCGGGTTTCGGTTCGAGGGGTTCCCCGGGATCGTCGGATCGACGCGCCCGTGGGAGGGACTGGAGCGGTACCTCCCCGCCAGCTTCGCGCTGCTCTGAGCGGCGGGCAGGCCGTGGGCGAACTCCACGATCTCGATCCGAGGGCGCCCGGGCGCTTCGACGAGGGGGCGTTCGACTCGTCCGCCCATGGCCCCGCCTGGAGCGCGACCCGGCGCCGCGGGACGGACGCCGAGCTGCGCGGGTGGCTCGCGTTCGCGCTGGCCTGCTGTGACGCGGCCGACGAGATCGCCCTCCGCCACTTCCGGCGCGACCTCGAGATCTCCACCAAGCCGGACCGCTCTTTGGTGACCCAGGCCGATCGAGCGATGGAGGCGCTGGTCCGGGAGCGCATTCTGGCGGCATACCCGGGGCACGGGCTGGTCGGCGAGGAGTACGGGACGGAGGCGGGCGGCGCGGCCGTGCGCTGGTACATCGACCCGATCGACGGCACC
>JAJYJR010000935.1 GCA_021789355.1 Chloroflexota bacterium
CGTCGCCCTCGAGAAGCTCGCCGGCCACCTGGTGGCGCTGACGGCGGCGATGGTCGCCGTCGCGTTCACCGCCTGGCTGGTGGGCACGGTCGCCGCGACGCTGCCCGGGGACGCGATCGGCCCGGGGGCCGCGATCGCGTTCGCGCTGGGCGTCGGGCTGAAGGCCCTCGCGGCGGGATCGGTCGCGTTCGCCCTCGCGTCGTTCGTCGGGCGCGGGGCGGCGGCCGGGATCGCAGGCGCGGTGATGCTCGGCGGATACCTGGTCACCAGCTACCGGGCGGTCGTGCCGGCGTTCGACACCCTGGCAAGCCTGAGCTGGTTCGGGTGGATGTACGACCACGTGCCACTCGCCGGCCGGTACGAGTGGATCGGCGTGGGCCTCGCCATCATCGTCTCGGTCGTTCTGCTCGCCGCCGGCATCGAGGCCTTCGCCCGGCGCGACGTCGCGATCACGGGCGGGCTGCAGATGGCCGGCCTCCCGCGCTTCACGCTGGGGCTCGGGGGCCCCGCCCGCCGCTCGTTCGGCGAGCTCGTCCCGGGCACCCTCGCCTGGGGCATCGGGCTCGGCCTCTACGGGCTCGTCATGGCGGCGTCGGCTCACGTGTTCACGGAGGAGCTGGCGACGTCGCCCAGCCTCGCCGACGCGGTCCGGCGCCTGGTGCCGACCGTGGACGTGACGACCACGACGGGCTTCCTCCAGTACGCATTCGTCGATCTCGGGTTCATTCTCGTCGGTCTCGCGGCCGCGACACTCGTGGGGACGCGCTCGTCCGACGAGACGGCCCGTCGCCTGGAGATGCTCCTGGCGACCCCGCTGAGCCGCGTGTACTGGGCCGTCGCGAGCGCCGTTGCGCTGCTGGCCGCGATCGCGGTAGTCGTCGCGTTCCTGGCCGGCTCGGTTGCCTTCGGCGTTGCCTCGGCCGGCGAGGATCTCGCCCAGCCCGTCGCGGGGACGGTCGTGCTCGTGCTGTACGGCGCCGCCCTGACCGGGATCGGGGTCGCCGTCGGTGGCCTGCTCGGGTCCTCGCTCGCAGCGCCGGCCGTGGCCGCCGTCGCGATCTGGACGTTCCTCGTCGACCTGCTCGCGCCGATGCTCCGGCTGCCGTCCTGGGTGAGCGAGCTCTCGCTCGCCGGCCATCTCGGCCAGCCGATGGTCGGCACGTGGGACGCCTACGGGATGGCCGGGTGCGCCGTCCTGGCGGTCGGCGGCGTCGCCATCGGAGCGTGGGGCATGTACCGGAGGGACGTGAGTGGCTGAGGTCGTGGAAGCGGAGGGCGCCGGCGGGGCCGAGACGCGACCCGGAACGCGAGCCGAGAAGGGGCCCGAGCGGCGCCGCTGGCTCCTCCTCGTCTACCGCATCAAGGCCGAGTCGTCCGGCCGGCGCACGTACGTCTGGCGCCGCCTGCGGCAGCTGGGCGCGGTCTACCTCCAGCAGGCCGTCGCCGTGCTGCCCGACCGACCCGAGCTGCGGGAGGACCTCGACCAGCTCGGCACCCGCATCCGGCAGACCGGGGGCGAGGTGTCGCTGCTGGAGACCACCTCGCCCTCGGAGGCGTGGGAGGACGACCTCGTCGCGCGCTTCAACGCGGCCCGCGACGCGGAGTACGAGGAGGTGATCGAGAGCGTCGAGCGCTACGAGGACGAGATCCGGCGGGAGACGCGCAAGAAGCGCTTCCGGTTCGCGGAGCTCGAGGAGAGCGAGGCCGACTGGCAGAAGCTGCGCCAGTGGTTCGCTCGGACGACGGCGCGCGACTTCTTCGACGCGGACGGCCGTCCGGCGGCGGAGGAGGCACTCGCCCGGGGACGGACGCTCCTCGACGGGTTCCGCCGGGAGGTGTACCGGGCCGAGGGGCTCGAGCCGGACGGAACCCGCTGATGCAGCGGCCCGGCCCTGAACCGGCCCGGGGCTCCGGCGCAACCTCGCACACCGGGCCAGAGCCTGACGGCCTATACCCTGTCGGGTATACAATCTCGGCGTGGCACCGCATCGGCCGCCCGCCCCGCATCGGCCGCCCGCGCACTGGCTGACGCAGGCCCGCGCGTTCGTCGCGAGGCGGCGCGCACTCGATCTCTCGCAGGCCGAGGTCGCACGCCGGATGGGCACGTCCCAGAAAGTGGTTTCCCGGCTCGAAGCAGGGCTCGTCGATCCGCGGGTGTCCACCCTGGAGCGCTGGGCTGCGGCCCTCGACGGCTCGCTCGGCTGGACCTTCGAGCCCGCAGAACCCGCGGCCGTGCTGGCGGGCTTCGAGGATCTGCCGGGCTACGAGATCCTGTCGCGCGGCCTGGCCGACCTTGCCGTGAACCGGCTCACGTGGGAGGCACTGGCAGTCGCCGTGGTCGCGCCGCGACTGCGCGGTGACGGCGTGGCCGTGCCGGCGGCCCCGGTCGGATCGCCCAAGGACCGCCTCTGGGACCTGCTCGAGTCCGAGATTGGCGCGGATGCCCACGCGCGGTACAACGCGATCGTCGGGCGGCTGCTGTCGTTCGCGGCGGCGTACGAGGCCCTCCGCGGGAGCCGGGCATGAGCATGCGGCCGCCGGCGGACGCGGGGCGCGTGCGCCGTTTCATGGAGTTCCTGGGCCGTTATGCCAC
>JAJYJR010000936.1 GCA_021789355.1 Chloroflexota bacterium
GCAGCGGGGTCCGGCCTGCCGTTGATCATCCAAGACGAGCCGGCCGCGACGGGGGTGCTGATCCCAGCATCGACCCTGCTCGCCTGCGTCGAGGCGAGCGGCGCCCGCACGCTCAAGCTCGAGGATCCTCCGACGCCGCCGAAGATCAGCCGGCTGCTGGCCGCCCGTCCAGACCTCGCCGTCTTCGGTGGGCTCGGCGGTGTGGCCGCCTTGGACGAGTTGCGTCGCGGCGCCTGCGGGACGATGACTGGGTTTGCCTTCCCGGAGATCCTGCGCGACGTCCGTCTGTCCGTCGAAGCCGGGGGCCTCGCGGCTGCGGCGCGGTGCTTTGACCGGTATCTGCCACTCATCCAGTTCGAGGCACAGCCCGTGGTCGGGCTCGCAATCCGCAAGGAGGTGCTGAGGCGCCGAGGTGCGCTCGCGTCGAACCGAACGCGGGGACTGTCGCCGGCCGTCGATTCCCTCACCTCGGCCGAGCTTGACGATGTCCTGGAGCGGGTCGGCATCCAGCCCGATCTGGCGCGGTTCCAGCCATGGAGCTAGGACTCGGCGGTTCGCGTGCTCTGGTGGGCGGCGGGAGTCGCGGGATCGGTGCGGCGATCGCGCGGGCCCTTGCCGCCGAGGGCGCCAAAGTCGCTATCGTTGCTCGCGACGCGGAACGACTGCAGGCGCAGGCGGCGCAGCTCGGCGGCGTGGCGGTGGCGGCGGACTTGAGTACTGCCGGAGGTCCTGCGGATGCCGTGCTGCGGGCTGGCGCGGCGCTGGGTGGGCTGGATCTGGTCGTGATCAACACGGGCGGCCCTCCAGCAGGCACCTTCGCCGAGGTGAGCGAGTCGCAATGGCGCGCTGCCACGGAGGGCACTCTGCTGTTCGCGACCCGACTGCTGAGCGCAGCACTCCCCGTCCTGCGCGACGGACACGACCCGGCGATCCTGCTCGTCCTCTCCAGTTCGGTGCGCGAACCTATTCCGGGACTGGTGACGTCGAATGTGCTGCGCCCAGGCCTGGTCGGGCTCGTCAAGACGCTGGTGAGCGAAATCGCCCCCATCCGGATCAACGGGATCGCACCCGGGCGCATTGCGACCGACCGGGTCGCATCGATGGACGAGGTCCGCGCGCGCAACGCCGCGATCAGCGTCGACGAAGTCCGTCGGCGGGCAATGTCCCGCATTCCGCTCGGGCGGTACGGGGAACCGGACGAAGTCGGGCGCGTCGCGGCGTTCCTGCTGTCCCCAGCGGCGTCGTACGTCAACGGGGTGATCGTGGCGGTCGACGGGGGCATGATCCGGTCGCTGCCCTGATCGGGCATGCGGTAACCGGTCACATCCCGGGCTCGGCGACGGCGAGCCGACGGGGCCGGCCGAGGGCCACCGCGGCCACGGCTCGCCAAGCGCCGCCGGCCGGTCGAGCCGGAACGCGGCCTGCGCGTGCGGCCTCGGCATCCGCTTGCCGCGTTGGAGGTTGATGACACCGCTCCGCCCAGTGAACCGGGGGGTGCAGCCCCAGCGAGTCAACCCAGCAGGTGGTCGCTGTCCGTGCTACTATCAACAATCGGCCTGGAGAGTGCCTCCAGGTACTCGTAGAGATGCCACTCGCGGCCCAGTCGTTCGGCGGCACCGCGCAGGATCGGGACGAAGCTGACAAGGACCCCCGGGCTCACGCGGGCCGACGGTCCAGCGATGCTCAGGGTTCCGACGCCCCGGCCGTGGGGGCTACCCGGCGGCACAATGGGAGTCGCGATGGCGCTGATCCCGACCTCCACCTCCTGTTGGATGATGGCGTAGCCGTCCTGCCTCGCACGGTCGATCGCCGCGATCACCCGCCTGAGGTCCGCCTGATCCTGAGCGACCGCTGAACCCAGACCGCGGGCGGACAGGAGCGACAGGACTTCGTCGTCCGGCAGCGTCGATAGCCACGCCCCCCGCTGGCGGGACGGGCCACGCCCACCAGGGCGGCGTGCGCTGACCAGCGGGCCGCCGGGTGGGGGACGTCTGCCTACGCTGCCTCACCTGCGACCGGCGCTGCCCGCCCCTCGATCACACGAAGCGCCTCCCGCCACGCCTCAGTGAGGGCCGGCTCGTGGATCTGTCGGCCGATCTGCTGCTGGACCGTCACTCGGAGCGCGAGATGCCCGTGGCCGCGAGCGCATCGACGGCACCCGCAGCGGTCACCCGCTTGACTCTTGAGCGCACAATATGCGCAGTCGTTCGCACACGATCTATGATCACATAGCGTTCCGGTGAGTCATAGACGTGACATTGCGCAGTCCGCGCCTCGGGGTGAGGACGCGGGAACCCACTGGAGGGGCATCGATGCAGCGACCGCGACGCGCATGGCCATCCATCCTGGCCGCCGCAACCCTGATCCTGGCGGCCTGTTCGGGTAGCGCGACGAGCGCGCCCAGCCAGGGGGCCGCGGCGTCGGCGGCCGCCCCTGCGGGGTCAGCCGCTGCGGCCGCCCCGGTGCACCTGACGATGTGGCAGCAGTGGGGCGGCGGACATGAGGAGGCGGCGCTCAAGCAGATCATCAAGGACTACGAGACGCTGCATCCCAACGTGACGATCGACGAGGTGCCGGTCACCGACGACTC
>JAJYJR010000937.1 GCA_021789355.1 Chloroflexota bacterium
GCTGGTACCCCGCAGGTGGGCGGCGGTCTTCGCCCGTCGTCGCTGGTGCATGGGCACGATTGCGAGGTCGGGGCTCCCCCGTGCCGGCGGACGTGTCTTCCAGTGGTGCGCCCGGGCACCACCACCGGGGTCGGCGGGCAGTACGGATGGGCCATCTGCCCCTAGCCGATTAGTCATGTCTGCGTAGACTCGTGTCGGTAAGCTACAGCCGTACTGACTCGGGAGGGGGGTTGTGGCCGTTGAGCCCCTGCGTGGCCCGCAAAGGGGCGTCCCGCATTCCCTGATGTCTCACAGCCTGCCGCGCCGCGCTGTGCTCTCTGCGCAGCGTGCGCTCTTCGCCGTGCAGGGTCTCTGATTGCGAGGCCCTATTGGCCGTTCACCGTCGAGCGTGGCCCGCGCTCATGTCCACCCTCGTCACGTTCGCATCCGGACGGATCGAGCGGACCTCGAGAGTGCTCTTCGCCCCTCCCAACCTCGAGGCGCTTGGGTCCCTCGCCGGCCGGGTGCGGGGTCGCCATCTTCTCCTGCTCGACTTCGTCGGTGTCGCAGCCGCTGGGTACGTCACCCTCACGCTCCGCTACGACCACCTCGTCGAGCCCAGCACATTGTTCGTCTTCTCCCCCGTCCTGGCCGTACTCCTGCCCGTGCGCACCATGTCGAACATCGGTTTCGGCCTGTACAGCCGTCGCTGGCGCTTCGCCAGCGTGCCCGATCTCGGTCGGATCGTTGCGGCCGTCGCGCTCGGATCGCTCGTCACTCTGGGGCTGTTCTACGGTACGTCGGCGCTCCTGGGGGTCGAGTGGGCACCCGGGTTCCCGAGATCGTTCTGGGTGGTGGAACCCCTCCTTAGCATGGCGGTCTTTGGAGGTGTGCGCTTCGCGATCCGCGCAGCCTCCGACCTGGCGCCTCACCACGCGACTGGCACCAGGGCCGAGCCCCGCCCTACGCTCCTGTACGGGGCCGGCCGGGCCGGGGTGCTGGTGGCCCGGTCCGCACGGCGAGAGCCTGGGGCGGGCGTTCTCCCGGTGGGGTTCCTGGATGACGATCCCGGGCTCGCCGGCAGCTCGGTCGCCGGCGTGCGAGTGTACGGTGGCCTCCGGTCGCTGAAGCAGACGGTTGCAGCGACGGGGGCTCGCTGCCTGCTCATCACGATGCCGAGTGCGTCGGGCAGCGCCGTGAGACGCGTGCTCGATGCCGCCCTTGCCCTCGGCCTCGAGGTGCGCACCGTCCCGTCCATGCACGACATGATCGACGGGAGCGTGGACGCGTACCGGATCCGTCGGGTGCGCCTGGAGGACCTGCTGCGGCGGCCCATGGTCACCGAGCATGCCACGGCGGTGCAGGAGATCATCCGGGGCCAGTCGGTCCTGATCACCGGGGCGGGGGGGTCGATCGGGTCTGAGCTCGCCCGGCAGGTCCACGCGATCGGCCCGGGCCGGCTCACGCTGGTCGACCGAGCCGAGAGCCCCCTCTACACCGTGCAGCGTGAGCTCGAGATGCGAGCGAGCCATGGCCGCGGCGGTGGCGAGCTGCGCGTCCATCTCGCGAACGTCGTGAGCCGGCCGGCCATGCAGCGACTCCTCCGAACGGAGGCTCCGAGCGTGATCTTCCACGCCGCCGCCTACAAGCACGTGCCGCTGATGGAGGACGACCCATCGGACGCGGCGTACGTGAACGTCGGCGGCACGCTGGCGCTGCTCGAGGCGGCCGTGGCGGCGAGCGTCGAGCGGTTCGTGTTCGTGTCGACCGACAAAGCGGTCCGGCCGTCGAGCGTGATGGGCGCGAGCAAGCGAATCGCAGAGATGCTCGTCGCAGACACCGCGCGCCGGACGGCGCTCCCCTACGTTGCGGTGCGCTTCGGGAACGTCCTGGGGTCATCGGGCAGCGTGGTGCCGATCTTCCAGGACCAGCTGGAGAAGGGCCAGCCGCTCACGGTCACGGACCCTGAGATGACGCGCTTCTTCATGACCATCCCGGAGGCCGCGTGGCTGATCCTCGACGCGGCCGCGTTAGGGCGGACGGGCGACCTGTTCGTGCTCGACATGGGTGAGCCCATCCGCATCATGGACCTCGCCCGCGACCTCGTCCGGCTCGCCGGCCGTGACCCGGACAGCCAGCCGATCGAGATCATGGGGCTTCGCCCGGGCGAGAAGCTCCACGAGGAGCTGTTCTACGCCGGCGAGCACGTGGTGCCTACGGAATCGTCCAAGGTCTTGCGGGCCGTGGCGCCGCCACCCCCGCCGGGCATCCGGGATGACGTGCGGCGGATCCTGGCGCTCGCGACCGGCGAGGACGAGCCGCGGCTGCGCAGGACGCTGCTCGTCTACGCACAGGACCCGGCGACTGCGCTCAGCGAAGTTCCGCAGGCGGAGGAGCTGTGGTCGAGGGAGCTGGCCGCTCTGGATGTGGGTCCGGGAAGGCAGGCGCGCGCAGCGGTCATCGCCGCCCGCCCGCCGGTTGCATCGCCGCAGGCTGCGCCGTCTGCTGGCGCCTCAGGCCCGCCGGGGTGGTCGACGGTGCCTGAGCCTGCGACGGCTCTGTCGCGTCGTCAGCCGGAGACACTCTAGGGCCATGGCGGATCTCTTCCTG
>JAJYJR010000938.1 GCA_021789355.1 Chloroflexota bacterium
GCATGCAGAGGTTCGGGATTGGATCTGGTGAGGGTGACGATGAAGCGCACGTTCCGGACGGCGACGTTCCGCGTCCTGCTGGCTCTCGCGGCGATCGGCAGCTCCGCGCTGGTGCTGGAGGCAGGCCGCCGCTGGTGGTGATACGTCGAGGCCCCGGACGGGGACCCTGACACGAGCACTGAGACCGCCGGTCATCCGGCGGTCTCGTCGCTCCAGGTAGTGAACCAGGGACCGCTCGCGGACGCCTGTCGTGCGCAGGCGTTCCGGCTCACCAGGTGCGACGGGCGAGCGGTGGCAGCGGTCCGAGGACGGGCACCCACGTCGGCAACACAGACGGGGAAGCCGGGGATGTGACGGCGAGACGGATCGGCAGCCGCGCGGTGGCTGAGGGCCGCTTCGGCTGACTGACGCGCTTTGCCGGGACGTACATGCCAAGTGCCTCCTTGGCTTCGATACTGCCGTGCGCCGGACGCCGAGCGCATCGGACAAGTCCGTATTTCCCTCCTCAGTTCGTCGTATCCTGCCCCGTAAGGAACCGAGGACAAACCCTCGCATCTCCGACGACTCGACAGTGCTGGGGAGAGCGTGAGCATGCGTCCCGGCGTCGTCCCGAAGCCAATCGATCCCCTGCTTGGCCGGGCAGACGACATCGCCGCCGTCGAGCGTGTCCTCAAAGCGTCACGCCTCGTCTCGCTGACGGGCATCGGCGGCTCAGGCAAGACGCGCCTCGCCCTCGAGGTGGCCTGGCGCGCCCAGGATCGCGGCTCGGACGTGGTGTTCGTCGACCTGGCGCCTTTGGGTGATGCCGCGTTGGTCGCGGATGCACTGGCACGAGCCCTGGGGCTGGCAGAAGCCTCGGAGGAGCCCCCGGAGGCTCGGGTCATTGCGGCCCTGTCGGATCTCGAGATCCTCCTCGTGCTCGACAACCTTGAGCATCTGCTCGCGTGTCGCTCCTTTCTGGCACGCCTTCTCGCCGAAGCCGGCGGGTCGCGCCTGATCGCGACGAGTCGCGTGCCGCTCCGGATCGAGGGCGAACGCGAATACCCGGTGTCAGGGCTCGCACTTCCGGCCGGTCCTTCGGCGGCCGAGGTCGCTGAAGCGCCGGCTTGCTCTCTGTTCGTAGCTCGGGCGGCGGAGGTGGGGGTCGATCTCGACGGTCCCGGGTATGCAGCCTCGATCGCGGCGCTCTGCCGGCGGCTGGACGGACTCCCGCTGGCAATCGAGCTGGCTGCGCGCAGGACCCGCGCGCTGACGCCGCAGGCGATCCTGTCACGGCTGACCACCAGCCAGACGCTGCTCTTCGACGCGGGCCGCACGGCGCGCCAGTCGAGCGTCGACGAGGTGATCGGCTGGTCGGTCGGGCTTCTGACGGAGAGTGAGCGCCGTCTCTTCCGGACCCTGGGTGTATTCGCCGGTGGGTTCGATCTCGACGCCGTTGGCGCAGTCGCTGAGGTGCCGGACCCGCTGGAAGCGCTCGAACGACTGATCGAGCTTGGGCTCGTACTGCGAGCAGGGGTGAACTCAGGGCCGGAAAGATACACGCTACTGGAGTCCATTAGGGTGTTCGCCATGGGCGAGCTGCAGGCTTCGGGAGATGCTCGCTCGGTGCGCAAGCGGCATCTGGGGTACTTCCGGGCCCTGGCGCAGCAGGGCGAGAACGCCCAGCATGAGCCGACCAGTGGCGACTGGCAGCGGCGTCTCGTCGGCGAGATTGACAACGTGCGGGCGGCGTTCGACGAGGCGATCGCCCTGGGCGAGGCGGCGTCGGCGCAGGACCTCGCGGCGGCAATGCTGCCGACGTGGCTCTACGGTGGCTTCCTTCGGGAGGGACGCGAACGACTGGAAAGGGCAGTCGCACTGGAGACAGCCCCGACGGCACCACGGGTCCGGGCCTTGGCCGCGCTCGCCGGATTACTGACCTACCTCGAGGGGCCGAGGTTGGCGGCAGTGCGAGCCCGCGAAGCGCTGGAGGCAGCTGACCTGCTTGGAGATGCGGGCCTGCAGGTGACGGCGACCATCCGACTCGCAGTCGCAGCGGGGTTCACCGACCTCGATGAGTCTGGGCGGCTGTTCGAGCGAGCCGTGGGAATGGCTGCCGCCATCGGCGATCCGGTTCTCCGGCTCGTGGCGGAAGGGGACCTTGCGTCGGTGCGGATGGACCAGGGGCGCTTCGAGGATGCCGCTCGGCTCTTCGAGGACGTGATCCGCCAAGCGGAGCGACGGGATGACCAGTTCACGGCGGGAATGGCCCACGGCAATGTTGCCGAGATGTGCCTGCGCCAGGACGACCTACCGGGTGCCAGGGCCCATGCGGGCACAGCGATCCGACAACTCACGTTGCTGGATCGCGCGCCGCACCTGGCCTGGGTGCTGTCCCTGGCCGCCGTGGTGGAGATACGCGACGACGCGCCCGCGCCAGCTTGGTCGCTGCTGGGGCGCAGCGCCGAGATGGTCGACACGAGCGAGGCGCAGGAGCGCATCCCGGCGGTTCTCGCGGCCGCGGCCGAACTGTTCCTCGTCGTGGGTTCCGCCTGGGAGGGCGCACAGGCGTGGGGTGCGCTGCAGCGAGCCTGGGACGATCTCGG
>JAJYJR010000939.1 GCA_021789355.1 Chloroflexota bacterium
CATCAGGATTCGGGATCTGGCCCCGATCGTCCCACTGGTGGGCGGGTTTGTTCTCGTCGCCGTCGGGGGACTCTGGCCGCTGGACCTCATGTTCAGCCCGTACCACAACCCCGTCGACCACGTGCTGCACATGCTGCAGTACGGGGCAAAGCTGCAGACGGCGGGACCTCCGACCGGGATCGAGAGCTACCCGTGGCAGTGGCTCGTGAACCAGGTGCCGATCACGTACCTGCGAGTCGACGTCAACTCGATCGTCAACGGTCAGGTGGTGGCGAGCCACCCGTCCATCGACTTCATCGGCGCGGTGAACCCGGTGCTGCTCGCCGGCCTCATCCCTGCCGCCGTGTTCCTCACCTGGTTCGCGTGGCGCAGCGGCAGCAGGCTCGCGCTGTGGGCGCTCTGCTGGGGGGCAGCCAACTACTTCGTGTACTACCCGCTGGCCCTGGTGAGCCACCGGATCGAGTACCTGTACTACATGCTGCCCGTCATCCCGGCGCTCGCGGTCGGCGTCGCGCTGCTGCTCCAGCGCTGGCGGCTCCCGCGGGCGGTGACATGGCTCTACCTCGCCGCGTTCCTCGTCGCGTTTGCCGCCTACTTCCCGTTCCGGCAGTTGCCGTGAACCCGATGGGCTGACGCGCCCGCACGCACCGCGGTCCCGGCGTGCCCCAGCTCCGCGGTCACGCCGGCTCCGCGGTCCCGGCGTGCCCCAGCTCCGCGGTCACGCCGGCTCAGGGCGATCCATGACGCGCCGACCTTTCCCGGCCTCGCCGCGGGCGGCATGATTCGCCCGTGCTCCTCCGCTACCTGCGCTCGCTGACCGTCTTCGAGCGCGACGCCCGGCTGTTCCTGCTCGTCACGCTGGCCTCCAGTGCGGCGAGCAGCCTGTGGTGGATCGACTTCAACCTCTACCTGGGCAGCCTGGGGATCGACCTCGCGCTGATCGGGCTGGTGGCCACCGCCGGGTCGGCCGCATCGCTGCTCGTGGCGTTTCCCGCGAGCATGCTGTCCGACCGGATCGGGCGACGCGCCGTGCTCCTCTTCGGCGCGGTGCTCATGACGCTGGCCTTCGCCGGCCTGCTGGTGACGAGCGCGCTGGCGGCGCTCGTCCTGATGTCGGCCGCGTTCTCCGCGGGCAACGGCGCGATGCAGGTCGTCTCCCAGCCGTTCCTGGCCGAGCACTCGCGGCGCGAGGATCGCAGCGAGCTGTTCGCCGTGCAGTTCGCGATCGGCAGCGGGACGAACGTGGTCGCCGCACTCGTCGGCGGTTTCATCGCGCAGCAGGTCGCGGTCGCCGCCGGTTTCAACCCGCAGGGGCCCGAGGCCTACCGGGTCCTGATCGGGATCATGGGCGCGCTCGGCGTCGCCACCGTGCTGCTGCTGCTGAGGCTGCAGGACGACCGACCGCGCAGGGCGGGCGCTCCACGGGTGGCGGGCGTCGATCCGCACGTGGCCGCGACCCCGGCCGCCACCCCAATCGAGGGCATGGCCGGCGGCGTGGCCGGCGGCGTGGCCGGCGGCGTGGCCGGCGGCGTGGCCGGTCCGGACGCGGACCGCGAAGGCACGGCCGCGGACCGGACCGGGACCGTTCCCCGCAGGCCTGGCGAGGGTGGGGCCCGGCCGGCCGGCCTGTCGCTCGCGCTCCGCAACGGCTTCCCGGTGTCCGATCGCGCCGACTTCGTCCGCCTGCTGCTGCCGGGCTTCCTGATCGCGCTCGGCGCGGGCCAGGTGATCCCGTTCCTGAACGTGTTCATCGAGGGACGGTTCCACCTGGAGCTCGCGTCGCTCAACGCGCTCTTCGCGGTCACGAGCCTGGGGACGCTGGTCGCGACGCTGATCCAGCCGGCGCTGGCCAGGCGCTGGGGCAAGATCGGGTCGGTCGTGCTCGTGCAGGGCGTGAGCATCCCGTTCATCGTCGTGCTCGGCTTCTCGCCCATCTTCTGGACCGTCGCCATCGCGATGGCCGTGCGCAACTCGCTGATGAACGCGGGCAACCCGATCTTCGGCGCGTTCGCGATGGAGCGGGTGCGACCGGAGGAGCGGGCCACGTTCGCCGCCGCCAGCTCGCTGCTCTGGAGCCTCGGCTGGGTCATCGCCGGACCGTGGTACAGCCTGCTGCAGGCGATCCTCGGCTTCGACGGCGGCTACACCGTCAACTTCCTCACGATCATCTTCCTGTACACGCTCGGCACGGTGCTCTACTGGGTCTGGTTCGGTTCCGCCGAGCGTGTCGAACGTGAGGCCGGATCGAAGGCCGCTGCGCTGCCGGCATCCGGACCGGTGGCCGGTGGGGCGCCTCGGGGCCGATAACGTCGGGCACGACCGCGGCCGGCGGGTTGCGAGCCAGCGCCGAGCGTCGAGCGCCGGGCAGGCTCGGGGGCGATAGCGGCGGGGCACCTCGGGGGCGTCAGCGCCGGGCAAGCCCGTGGGCGTCAGCGCCGGGCAGGCCAGGGCGCGATAACGGCGGGCAAGCCCGGGTGCATCGCCAGTGCAGTCCCGCCGGGCATGATCGCCGCATGGACGGCCGGCGGTTCGGGTCGGCGCTCCGGGTCGTGCGGGTCGAGCGAGGCTGGCGGCAGGCGGAGCT
>JAJYJR010000940.1 GCA_021789355.1 Chloroflexota bacterium
TCTGGCCGCGGGTGGCCTTCCGTACGGTGACCCGCGGGGCCACCTGCTCGAGCATCGGGATCGGCAGGGTGGCCAGGAGCCTGTTCCTCAGGAGCACGCCCGCGTCCGTCATGGCTCCCCTGCTCTTCGCCATTGCCCCCTGTCCCACGAGTGTAGGCGAAGGCGGCCCTTCGTTCCGCCGGGCACCGACACGTGCCCGTAGCGTGAGCGTGAGCGCTGGTCCGGCCGTACGCAACCGGGTCGGACGCGCGGATGACAGACAGGAGTACCGCTCGATGGCTGAGCGCAAGAAGCTCGTGATCCTGGCGACGCACGGTCCGGACCAGCCGGAGATGGCCACCCTGCCGTTCGTGATGGGCGGGGCGGCCGCCGCCGCCGAGTTCGACGTGGTCATGGGGTTCCAGGGCGACGGCGTCCGGCTCATGCAGACCGGCGTTGCCGAGACCGTCACCTCGCCCGGGTTCAAGCCGATGGCCGAGCTCCTCCAGACGATCCGGGAGTTCGGCGGCACGTTCCTGGTCGGGGCCCCCTGCATCAAGAGCAGGGGCATCGACGAGGCGGACCTCGTCGACTGCGCCCACGTGGTGACCGCGGGCCGGTTCATCGCCGAGATCGCGTCGGCAACCAACACCCTCTTCTACTAGGAGGCCGAGATGGCAGCGGTGATGACGGAGACCGAGATCGCCGGCTTCGGCAAGACCACCATCGTGGATGCGCGCGGAGCGGCCTGTCCGGGCCCGATGATCGAGGCCAAGAAGGCGATGAACGGCGTCCCCGTCGGCGAGGTCATGGAGCTCTGGTCCGGTGACCCCCAGACCAAGGAGGACATGGGGTACTGGGCAGAGATGGCCGGCCACACGTTCCTCGGCGTCGTCCCCGCCCGGGGCTACGAGCGGCTCTTCATCCGTCGCGGCAAGTGACGGCCGCAGGGAAGGCTGGTGCGGACGTGTCGGAGTCGCAGCCCCGGATCCTCGTCTTCTCCACGAACGGCATCTCCGACCCGGGGATCGATCTCGCCGGCAGCCTCCACATGCACTACTCCCCCGAAGTGGTGGCGATCAGCCTTCCCTGCACCAGCGCCGTCCGGCCCGACTGGATCCTGTTTGCCCTCCAGCAGGGCTTCGACGGCGTGTTCATCGCGTCCGACGGTGACGAATGCGCGTACCTGTCGGACTGCTCGAGACGATCGGCGCAGATCCTGGGCAAGGCGCAGGACCTGCTGGCCGAGCACGGGATCGACGATCGCCGGCTCAAGATGGCGGCCATCTGCTCGGTCTGCGCCGAATCGTTCGCCCGCCAGGTTCGCGAGTTCTCCGAAACCCTGGCGACGTTGAAGGCGGCCTAGATGGATTACGACGTACTGGTCGTGGGCAGCGGCATCGGCGGGATGGAGTCGGCGCTCAAGCTCGGCGACATGGGGTACCGGGTGCTGGTGGTCGAGAAGGAGCCGAGCGTCGGCGGCCGCATGGTCCTGCTCAGCAAGGTCTTCCCGACACTCGACTGCGCGAGCTGCATCGCCACGCCCAAGATGGCGGCGACCGCCCATCACCGCAACGTGACGGTCCTGACCGATTCCGAGGTGGCGGCGGTCGCTCGCGAGGACGGAGTGTTCCGGGTCGACGTCCACAGCAGGCCGCGGTACGTGGATCTCGCCGCATGCACCGGATGCCACAAGTGCGAGGAGGCCTGCACGGTCGCGGTCCCCGACGAGTGGAACGGGGAGATGGTCTCCCGCCGCGCGGCCTACATCGCATACCCGCAGGCGATCCCCCAGAAGGCCCTGATCGAGCGGCCCGGCACCTCGCCCTGCACGGATGCCTGCCCGGCGGGGATCAAGGCGCACGGCTACGTGTCCCTCGTGCGCTCCGGCCTGTACGAGGAGGCGTTCCAGCTCGTCCTGGACGCGACGCCGCTCGTCGGGACGCTCGGTGCCGCCTGCTACGCGCCCTGCGAACGCGCGTGCACCCGCGGGGAGCTCGAGGGGCCGGTCGCCATCCGGCGCCTCAAGCGGTTCGTCGCCGAGCGGCACTACGCGCGGTACGACGGACCGGGCGTGGTCCCGGCACGGCCGAACGGCAAGCGTGTCGCCATCGTCGGCTCCGGACCCGCCGGCCTCACCGCCGCGTGGCAGCTGGCGCGCGCCGGATACGGCGTCCGGGTGTTCGAGGCCGGCCCGGAGCCCGGAGGCTTCCTGCGCCAGGCCATCCCGGTCTATCGACTGCCCCGCGAGGTCGTGGACCGGGACATCGCCAACCTGGCCACCGTCGGCGTGACGATCACGACGGATACCCCCGTCCGTGACCTGGCCGCGCTGAAGGCCGAAGGGTACGACGCCGTCCTGGTGGCCACCGGCACGCCCCGGTCGCGGTCACTCGGTATCCCGGGCGAGGATCTCCAGGGCGTCACGGCCGGCGTCGACTTCCTGCGCGACGTGCGCCTCGGCCGGGCGCCCGACCTCGCGGACAGGCGGGTCGTGGTCGTGGGCGGCGGCAACGTGGCGATGGACGCGGCGCGCACCGCGGTCCGGCTCGGCGCCGGCGAGACCGTCATCGCGTACCGGCGCGGCCGCGACGAGATGCCGGC
>JAJYJR010000941.1 GCA_021789355.1 Chloroflexota bacterium
ATGGGCGACGGGGACGCCACGGCCTACGGTCCGTTCGCCGGCGAGACCTTCGGTGCCGCCGTTGCGGCGGCCAAGCGGTGGCTGCGGACGCAGCCCTGCAAGCCCCGGCGGCGGGATCCCTTCTGGCAGCCGGGCGGGCCGCTCGCGTGCGAACGCATCATGCGCGGGGACGACGGGCCGGCAGGCCACGAGATCGTGTGGTGCGAGCAGGTCGGATGACCGGCGCCTGCTCCGGACGGCTCGCCCCGGCTCCGCGCCGATGCACCGCGCGCGGGGGGAGCCGCCGGTAAGCGCCGGTGCAGCCGGCCGTAGGCCGGAGGTGATCGGATGCCATCGCATCCTGGTCGAATCGGCGCCCGACGCGGGCCTGCCCTCGACCCCCGACGTCCTCGACGGGGTGGGCCAGGTTCGTGTTACGGCCGGGTCGGCGGGGGGGCGACCGGGACGGCACGCGGGCGCGGTGGTAGCACGGGGCTGCCGGCAGCGAGCAGGTCCGCTCCGGGTGCCGGCAGACAGGAGGCCCCCATGGGCGACCAGCTCACCCCCGCCGAACGCTCCCTGCGCGGGCGCATCGGCGCGTACGTGCTCCACTCGCGCCACGACTCGCGCGAGCTGACGAAGGCGGCCCGGGCAGCGTTCGAATCCAAGTTCGAGCGGGAGGTCGACCCCGACGGCGTGCTGCCGCTCGAGGAGCGGCTCCGGCGCGCCGAGATGGCGCGCAAGGCCCACTACGCCCGGCTCGCCCTGGCCAGCGCCGTGGCTCGGCGCAAGCGCGCGAGAAGCCGCCGGTAAGCGCCGGTGAAGCCGGCGACTGGATCTGCTGGAGGGTGGCGACCATGCTGTCCTTCGACGGCGGCGCGTAGATCCACAGGTTGTCCTCGATCACCGCCTTGTCGACCGGCACCCCGGCCGCCTTGAAGTGCTCGAGGAAGCCCATGAACTTGTCGCCGACGGCCTGGAACACCTGGGCGGACGCCTGGTCGAGAATGCGGTCGTCACAGAATGCCAAGCGCGCACCGGGATCCGCCTCGTGCGCCCAGGTGAAGACCTGGTCGATGATCCCGGTCCCCAGCTGGTCGTCCCAGAACCGCTGCTCGGGCGTGTCGTAGAGCAGGTCCCCCGACGCTTCGCTGACGCCGATCCACTCCTGGATCCGCCCCGCGTACTTGATGACGCGCACCCTGACGGCGAACTCGAGGATCTTTCGCAGGTCGTCAGCACTGAAGCCGCCGTTGTCGATGGCCGGCAGTACGCCGTTCGATCCCCACAGGAGGTTCATGCCCTGGATGTAGCGGACGCCGTGCGATCTGGCGAAGGCCAGCTCCAGTTCGGCATCCGCCCAGTCGGGGGCGAACCCCGGCGGGACCACATGGGCGTCGAGGGCCGCTGAAACATCCGACCACTGCGAGAGCACCCTCGCCCAGTCGTCGCGCGACCAACCCCCGAAGAGCCCGTACCGATCGGCGATGTCCAGGCCATCTTGGGCGATTAGCGTGTTGGCGACGAGGTCCCAGGAAGGATCGCCGTCGCTCACTTCGGACCCCGGCGCGAACGAGGCGAACGTCAGCCCCAGGGCGTCGGCAAGCTCCCGGCTCGTGTACCCCTCGACCTGGCACGCCGTACTCGTCCACGCCCAGTCGGGCCGCCAGGGCCGAGAGCGGGCGCGTCCCACCGCGCTGTCTCCCGCATCGAGCGCCAGTACCCGCCCGTCGGAGGCCTGGGAGATGCGCGCATGGCTGGGCACGATGCTGGTGGGCGGGGCCGGCACCACCGGCTCGGCGGCGAGCACCGGGCTGCTGGCCCCAGGTGGCTGGATGGGGCCCCATCCACATAGCGCGCCCCGGCGTCCTGCAGCAGGCGCACGGCCAGGGCAGAGGCCAGCGGGCGCAGGGGGACCGGGGAGTCCGAGGCCAGGACCACCGTGCCCGTGCTGTCGAGCTTGGCGCGCAGGACCGCGAGGAGGCTCGTGAGGTCGGCCGCCCGCAGCAGCGCGAGCTCGAGTCTCGGGTGCCCGGCCACCGTGCGGTCTACGGGGTCTCGCGCGGTCCCTCCTCGTCGGCAGGGGGCCGGGCGGAGGAGTCACTGACGTAGCCGTAGGCAGGCGAGACGGTCGCCGCGGCTCGGATAATGGCCCCGCCCTCGCCCGGGTCGTAGCGACCGACCAGTGCGTCCGCGGGGGTCACACCACTCGCCGGCGGCCGGTACGGCGCGTCCTGCCAGAACGCTTCGACGTCCGCGAGCAGGGTGCTCGCCCCGTCGGGCTCGAGTTGCGCGAGCTTGGCCAGCAGCGCAGGAGCGTTGACGTCCCACTTGCGATCGACCGCATCCAACTCGATGGCGTCAACGACCTCGGCGATCATCTCGTCGCGCAGGAAATCGGGGTTGCCCGGACTCCACGGCGTCAGCACGCCCTCGGGTGCCAACCAGACCCCGTTGAGGACGTCTCGGATGAGATCGATCTCGGAAGCGGTAAGGAACGGCGAGAGACGAGAGTCAGCCATGGTACCCCTCCACCGCGCGGCACGGCACGCGCCGCCGCGGATCCGCGTGGATGCCAGCCACGGAGCCGAGCAGCAGGAT
>JAJYJR010000942.1 GCA_021789355.1 Chloroflexota bacterium
GGCGCCGGTCGGACGGTCATGCGGGTCGCCGTCGACGGCGAGGCGGCCGGGATCATCGCGATCGCCGATGCCGTTCGGCCCTCCGCTCGCGAGGCCATCGAGCGCCTCCATCGGATCGGCGTCCGGGTGGCGATGCTCACCGGCGACAACCGCGCAACTGCCGAGCGGATCGGCGCCGAACTCGGCATCGACACCGTGTTTGCCGAGGTGCTGCCCGGCCAGAAGGCGGACAAGGTCAAGGAGCTCCAGGCGGCGGGCGCGCTCGTGGCGATGGTCGGGGATGGGATCAACGACGCCCCGGCACTCGTCCAGGCCGACGTGGGCGTGGCCATCGGCGCCGGCACCGACGTGGCGGTCGAAGCCGCCGACGTCGTGCTCATGAAGAGCGACCCGGCCGACGTTCTCGGTGCGATCGCGCTGTCGCGAGCGACGGTCCGCAAGATGCGCCAGAACCTGTTCTGGGCGGTCGGCTACAACACGGTCGCCTTCCCGATCGCCGCCGGCGTCTTCTATCCGTCCATCGGGCTCCTGCTGAGCCCCGAGATCGCGGCCATCAGCATGGCGGGTAGCTCGTTCCTCGTGGCGGTCAACGCGCTCCTCCTGAAGCGCACGAAACTCGAGGGGATCCGGCGGTACGGCGCGCAGTGATCTGATTCGCGGCCAGGCAACGCAGGGGCGAACGCGCGGGCGACCCTCTCAAGACGGCCGCTGACTTCCGCACGCTTTTCTCAGGAGCACCTCATGATCGATTCAGAGGGCGCGTTCACTCTCCCGGCCAGGAGCATCCGACGCGCGGATGCCGGCCAGGAGCATCCGACGCGCGGATGTCGGCTCACGCCCGCGCGAGGCTGGGAGGAGGCATCGATCATGGCCCGGCACATGACCGAGAACTTGAAGGACATCCTCGAGGGTGGCGGCCAGGCCGGTGCCCAACACCATCCGGGGTTGATGGCCGCGACCGAGCGAGATCTCCACCGGCTCGCGATCGCGCGAGAGGCGCTCGCGCTTGCCGGCCGGGCGCTCGATCCGGAAGCTTACCTAGAGCTAACGCTCGCAGGAGACCCACGACCCGAGGCGGCACCCGCTGCTCAGATCGTGGTCAATGGACCCGACGTGCTCGCCAGCCTCCTGTGGCCGCCGTCACCTGATGCGTTCGGCGAGGCCTACCTCCGGGGCGACATCGACATCGAAGGCGATATCTGGGTTGCCGTTGACGGCGGTCGATCGTTCACCCTTCGCGTACTCGCCCGGGACGCGGCGAGACTCATGCGGCTGGGGCTCGAGCTGCGACGAGGCGCCGCACGCGCGCCGGCCCTCCATCGCCGGGCCCGACTCACGGGTCGCCGTCACTCCCGGGCACGGGACCTCGCCGCGGTGCGCTTCCACTACGACGTCGGCAACGACTTCTACGCGCTCTGGCTCGATCGCCGGCTTACGTATTCGTGCGCTTATTTCGAAACCGCCGAGGCCAGCCTCGACGACGCACAGGAAGCCAAGCTCGACCTCATCTGCCGCAAGCTCCGGCTCGGGCCCGGGATGCGCCTGCTCGACATCGGCTGCGGCTGGGGCTCGCTCGTCGTCTTCGCCGCGGAGCGGTACGGCGTCGAGGCAACGGGGATCACCCTGAGCGCGAAGCAGGCCGAGCGGGCGTCGGACGAGATCAGGCGGCGTGACCTCGAGGGCCGCTCACTCGTCACCGTGCGCGACTATCGCGATCTCGCCAGGTTCGCAACGTTCGACGCCGTCGCGTCGGTCGGCATGTTCGAGCACGTCGGCCGCGAACGTCTCGCGGAGTACTTCCGGGCCGCCTTCCGGGCGCTCCGGCCGGGCGGTCTGTTCCTCAATCACGGGATCGCGACGACAGCCCCCGGCGGCACGCGACGACCGAGCTGGACGCGCTTCGGCGATGGCGGCTTCGTCGCTCGTTACGTGTTTCCCGACGGCGAGCTCGTGACGGTCGAGGATGCCATCGGCTTCGCCCGGCGCGCCGGCTTCGAGCTGCTCGACGTCCAGCGGCTGCGCCCGCACTACGCTCTCACGCTCCAGGCGTGGGTCGAGCGTCTGGAGGCGTCGGCCGAGCGGGCGCGTGAGGTCGCCGGCGAGGAGGTGTATCGCACGTGGCGGCTGTACATGGCGGCCGCTCGACGCGGGTTCGAGGATGGCTCGCTCGACGTCGTCCAGTTGCTCCTCGCCCGGCCCGAGGCGGGGGGCCCGGCGCGGCTTCCGCTTCGGCCATGGTGGCACGGGTGAGCGCTCAGGGCGGCTCGACACGGTGGGTTTCCGCGGTCCGGGCCCCTCAACACATGGATCGGAACGCCGACCGCTTGTCGGCTCACCGGACCGTTCTACCCAATTCCACTGGAGGTGAACACATGGCCGACAAGGTCAAGGATCCCGTCTGCGGTATGGAGATTCGCCCCGAGGACGCGGCGGCTCACGAGGAGCATGAGGGCCAGACCTTCTACTTCTGCAGCGAGGGCTGCCATAAGGCGTTCCTGAAGGACCCCCACCGCTTTGGTCATCCGAGCCACGAGTCGAGCGGGCACATGCACCACTGAGTCGGTTGTAGTCGGGCCCGG
>JAJYJR010000943.1 GCA_021789355.1 Chloroflexota bacterium
CCGGCTCAGTAAGACGCCGCCAAGGTCCCCTTTTATCCCACTAAACACCAGCGGATGTCAACAGAGGCCCGCGCTTGTAATGAAGTTGTGACGTGTGTGAACGGCGATGGCTTCCGGAGGGTCCCCGCGAGGTGGTGAGAGTTGAACCGGGCTCCTGACGCCGGCTGATGAGCCCGACGGGCGGGGCCACCTGTCAAGGGACAGCGGCATCTCCTCGTGGGCGGACAGCAGATCGAGCGCGACGCTGGCCATCGCGAGCGCCTCCGCCCGGGCATGCCACAGCGCTCGCCCATGAGCTCCAGCTCGCGTCCAGCGCGCAGAACATCGCCTCGTCGAGATCCTCGTCGAAGCCGAGCGTAATCCAGGCGTCGCGGGTCTCTGCGCGCGGGCGAGATACGCTTCCGACTGCGCGGATCCTCCGCGCCTCGCCGACGAGCTCGAGGCCGTGCCCGGCTGGTCGTGGCGGGGCCTCAAGAGCCAGCATGTGCCGATGCTCGACGCCCTCCGCGCGTTCGTCGCGCGCGGAGGGACACGCCCTCGTGCCGGGCACCTGGCGCGAGGGCGACGTGTCGCTCGGATTGTGGGTGCGGCAGCGCCGCCACCAGCACCGCACGGGACGCTACCGTATCGCACCCGCTCTTCCCGCAATCCTGGAGGCGCTCCCCCACTGGACCTGGGACCTGGACGGCCAGCCGACCCCGCGTTTCGTCGCGCTCCTCGCGTTCGCCCGCCGGCACGGCCACGTCGACATTCCTCGCCGGGGCCGAGTGGCGGACGTGGGACTGGCCCACTGGGCCGACCGGATGCGGACCCGGCACGCGCAGGGTCGCCTGTCCGGCGATGCGGCGGCCCTCCTCGAGCGGATCCCCGGCTGGAGCTGGAGCGTCGCTGCCCGGCCGCAAGCGCAGGTCACGGCTGATAGACGGCGGGCGGGCAGGTCAGACCGCGCGATGGCGCCCGCGGGTGGTGGCCGGGTCGGTGGATGACGACTGGCAGTTCGCCGTCATGGTGCACGCGCGGGACGACCCGCCGTGGGCGGAACGCTGAGGGACTCTCGAAGAGGGCGTCGGGAAGTCGGGGGGTTCGGGCGCGGCGGGGCACGATCTCCGGGCGGGGCGATGGCCCTCGGCCGGGCGAACACAGCCCGTCCGGGACCCTCCATTTCACCGCCGGTAATCGCTGTTACAGGCGGCAATCTTGACAGGCACGCTGGCGCGCCGAAGGTCCCGCATGAGCACCGCCCTGGTCTCCACCCAATCCCCCGCCGCCCTCGTTCCCGCCTGGTCAGTCGCCGATCGCCTGGTGGCGGCCGTCATCCGGCGCGGCGGCTCGGAGGCCACGAGGCGTGCCTACCGGCTCGATCTCGCCCAGTTCTTCGCCTGGCTGCGCGAGCAGGGGCTGACGCCGGCCACCGCCAGTCCGGACGACCTCGACGCCTACAAGGTCTGGCTCCTGGAGCCCGAGACCGGCCGCCAGCCCGAGACCTACACCGTGAGCAGCGTGCGGCGCAAGCTGACGCCGGTGCGCGGCCTGTATGCCGAGGCCGACCGTCGCCGCCTGCTGCCGTTCAACCCGGCCGCCTGGCTCCGCAACCCGCGGGGCGAGGATCAGGCGGTCGGCGCGGCCCTCTCGCTCGCCCAGGCCCGCGAGCTGCGCGAGCGCATCGAGGCGGACCTGCCGGATCCCGCGCGGCGGCGCATCGCCCTGCGCGACCGGGCGATGCTGAGTGCGGTGATGATCGGGGCCGGCCCCCGTCGCTCCGAGGTGGCGGCCATGCGCGTCTCCGACCTGCGCCAGACGCGGGGCCACTGGGTCATCACCATCACCGGCAAGGGCCGCAAGCGTCGCTCCCTGAAGATCGCCCCGGAGCGGCTGCGCTGGCTGACCGAGTGGCTCGCCGCCGCGGGCCTGACCGGCGACGCGCCCATGTTCGTGGCCGTGCCGAAGGGCGGTCGCCTGACCGACCGACCGCTCGACGGTCGGGCGGTGGACGCCATCGTGCGGCGACGCCTGGCCCAGATCGATGTCTCGGGCTTCGGGGCCCACAGCCTGCGCCGCACCTTCGGCTCCCTGGCCCACAAGGGCGGCGCCAGCCTGGATCAGATCGGCGCCCAGCTCGGCCACCAGAGCACGAACACGACCAAGCGGTACATCGGCCAGGACGACTACCTCGACCACAACGCCGCCGACTACGTGAAGGGGATCTGAACGCCGAGCAACGAGACGCCCCGTCCGCGTGGACGGGGCGTCTCAACACAGGAGGGTGTCGGCGTCAGGTTGCGCCTGGAGGGCGATCCGTCGCATCGCGGAGGAGGGCGGCTCGCAGGCGGGGCACCCATTCGTCGCGCAGGTTCGCCTGGTCGAGGGTGAGGCCGAGGACCTCCTCGGTCACGATGTCGCCGCGATCAGCGCGTGCCTGCAGTTCGTCCACAGAGATGGCGGGCGCCTCCAGCGCGTCGAGCAGGAACAGGCGCAGCTCACGGATCACCCCGTGCCGGGTCGCTCCCCCAGCCACGAACGCCGACCAGAACCAGCGGCGATGCGAGTTCGAGAGCGGCACGTTCGCCTCG
>JAJYJR010000944.1 GCA_021789355.1 Chloroflexota bacterium
CTCCGACTCGCAGGGGTGTGCGCCGACGGCCAGGCCGACGCACGGCGCCTCCTGTGCCTCGCCGATCTGGTTCAGGGTGGTCGGCTCGATGTCGCACACGTCCCGCCGATTCTGCGCGACAGCTGCTCGACGTGCCAGAGCGTACTCGGACCCAATGGGTTCGGGTTTCCTCCGGGCCCGGGCCGTGGCGGGCGGGCGACAGGGCGACGGGACGCAGGCAGCCCACCAGTGCCCCTCGCTCGCCACCGCTCCAACCCTTGACAGCGCCATCCCCTCGCCCAGCCTCTCGCAGACCCGCTGCGCGGGACCGCAGGGTGAGGGAGCACGACGATGGACGACACGACGCGACAGCCGCTGGCCGGCGGGCCGAACCGCCCGCAGCTCAGCTTCCCCCTGTACCTGGCCGCTGCGCTCGCCGCGCTGGCGGGGCCCCGTCTGGCCCCCGACGCGGGCCTCTTCGCGCGCCTGGGCCCCGACGCGAGCGCGATCCTGTGGGTCCCGCTCACTCTGTGGGCGGCGGCCGAAGGGGTGCTGCTGGTCGCGCCACACATCACTGCGTTGAGCGCCGGCGACGCACGCCGGCTGGCGATCGCCCGGCTCGTTAGCGGCGTCCGCCTGCTGGCGCGCTGCTCGGTCTGGCTGATCCCGCTGGTCATGCTCCTGGGGGCCGATCCGCTGGCCTGGGTGGATCGCCTGACGAGTTCGCTGCTCAACCTCGCGCTGGCGGCGGCCGGCGTCGCCATCTTCCTCGTGGCGATCCCGCGGGCGGGGCGCACCAACCTGGCGGGGATCGCGGGCCGCGCTGACCCCACGAACCGATTGCGGGCGGACGAGCGGGGCGACGATGGCCCGGCAGGTGCCGGGCTCTCGGGTGCGCGCGCCGCTTCGGCCGGCCGTGGCGCGGCCGGCTCTGGCCTGACGCTCGACCACGCCCTGCCCACGCGCCGCGATCCACTGGAGGCCCTGGTGCGCGCGCTCGCCGCGGGGCTGCGTCGGGCGGCCGGCGTCATCGTGCGAGTGGGCGTCCCGCTCGTGCGCGCCGCTATCCGCTGGACGCTCAGTGGCGCGGCCACCCTGGACCCGCGCCTGGGATCCGATCCGCTCGTCACCCTCGAGGCGGCGACGGCCAGCGTCGCCACCCATCGGGCGATGCACGGGTCAGCCGCGAGCTACGCCGCGAACGCCGCGGCGGGCGCGACGGCGGCGCTGGCGGTGAGTGGCTCGTTGCTCGCGCGAGTGGTCGCGTTCGTGCGCGGGACGATGGCCGGCGACCCCGACCAGCCGGTGATCTACGGGTCCGCGGAGATCTGGACCGAGAAGTCGCTTGGCAAGGACGCGGCGATCGTGACCAAGCGCAAGCCGCTCAAGGCACCGCACTTCTGGTCCCGCGATCCGGCGGCCGGTGAGCTGATCGAGCTCGGCAACGCGATCCTCGAGGCGGCCCACGCCGATGCGCTCCGGCATGGCAACGCCCGTGATCTGCGGGGCGGCGCGATGTCGCACGTCGGATACGGGGACGAGGACGCCGCGCCGGTGGCCGAGGTCGGCAAGCACCTGATCCTGACGCGCGCCTGGGCCCGCCCGGACTATCTCGCGTTCATCCTGCGGACGGATTCCGTCATCTCGAACGACATCCTGAGCCGGCTCACGGCCGCCAACCTGGCGGCCAACGTGTCCGCGTACTCGCGCTTCACCCGCGGGCAGGTCCTGGCCTGGCTGCACACCGAGCACGACCCGAACGACACGCGGGCCGAGGTGGTCGTGGACGACCCGGCGCGCGCCGGGGTGGTCGGCACGTTCCTCGTCTTCGACCGCGGCGAGGCGCGCAGCGCCCCCGTATCCGCTCCGCCGGGCCCGGCCGGTCCGGACGAGGACGACGGGACGAAGGGGACGCCCTTCGAGGGGATGCGGTGGAGCTGAGCGATGCCCACCCAGAACAAGCCACCCGTTCCGCCGCTGCGTTCACCGAGCTTTCGCCCGCTCGGTGCGCCGCAGCACATTGAGCGCAGCCTCGAGTACGGTCCGCGCGGGTTCACCCGCGTGGTCGCCCGACTGAACCTGCGTGGGACGACGCTGGAGGGCGACCCCACGCGGACCGTGGATGCCTGGGCGCGCGACTTCTGGCAGACCCAGGGGCGCGAGCGTCGCCAGGTGATCGAGTGCCGGTCGCTGGAGAACGGGGACTATCAGATCGATGTGCTCGACCCCATCGCGCCCATCCCGGCGATGGCGGAGTTCCAGCGGGTGGTGGGGCCGCAGCGGGCAGCGCTGCGTGCGACGCTGCGCCTCGTGATCGGTGCGACGCACGGCGGTGAACCCGTCGTGGAGGACGTGGATGCCTGGCCCCACGCGATCATCGGTGGATCGAGCGGCGACGGCAAGAGCACGTTCGTGTCCGCGCTGCTCGCCCAGATCGCCGACAAGCCGCCGGCGCTGGTGCGTCTGGCGCTCGGCGACATGGCCAATGCCGACCTCCAGCCCTTCGCGGATCTGCCGCACGCGATCGGACCGTTGGCCTCCGACACGGCATCCGCGCTCGCGCTCTTCGGCCAGGTCGAGGCCGAGATCA